>JBAPPP010000649.1:0-9104 GCA_049280175.1 Rhodanobacter sp. | reverse complement strand
CGGTTCGGGCGCATCGTCGACCCAGCCGGTGATTCCGATGCAGACAAAACCGACAGCGAACGCACCCGTGGTCAGGCCGTCCCCGGTAGTTGCGGCCACCGCCGCCATTCCGGTCGCAGACGCAGCCGTCGGGCAGGGCAGCTACAGACTCAACCTCAGCGCCTATGCCAATGCCGCGGGCGCCGCGAGTCTGGAGCGTCGCGTGCGGGCCCTCGGTTATCCGGTGAGCAGCCATCCGCTGACCCAGGCTGGCCAGCAGCGCACGCTGGTGATCGCCGGGCCGTTTGCGACACGCACCGCGGCCGAGTCAGCCCGGCTGAAGATCATCCAGTCCATTCCCGGTGTACCGGCGCGGCTGGAGCAGGACGCCAGTCATGAAAGTGCCAGCCCGTCTACCAGTCCATCTGCACCAGCAATGGTTGCCCGGGCGGGCGGTTGGGCAGTGCAGCTGGCAGCGATGAGCAGCCAGGGTGATGCCAATGCGCTGCGCGACAAATTGCGCGCCAACGGTTTCGATGGTTTCGTGGATACCGTGCAGTCCGGCGGCAAGCAATTGTGGCGCGTGCGCGCGGGCCCACAGACGCAGCGCGACGATGCGCTACGCATTCGTGATCAGATCAAGTCCAAGTTAGGCATCGACGGCAACATCGTTTCGATGCCATGAGCATGTGCGTCTCAATACCTACAAGCCGGTGTGGGTTTTCTGCATCGGTGACGCGGATCAGGTGGGTGAACGGATGAATTGGACTGACTACATCATCATCGGCATCATCGCCCTGTCGGTCTTGATCGGGCTGTGGCGGGGATTGATTTCCGAGGTGCTGGCGCTGGTGATCTGGATCGTCGCGTTCTGGGTGGCCTGGACCTTCGGCCCGACGGTGGCCGCGCATTTCGACCCCATGATCAAGCTGCCGTCGGTGCGCATCATCGTCGGCTACGGCCTCTGTTTCATTGCCGTGCTGATTCTTGGCGCACTGCTACGTTTCGCCATCAGCAGGCTGGTCGAGAGCACCGGCCTGTCCGGTACCGATCGTCTGCTCGGCACGGTGTTCGGGTTCCTTCGCGGCGTGCTGCTGGTGGCGCTGCTGGTATTTCTGGTCGGCTTTACCGCATTTACGCGCGATCCGTGGTGGAAGGAGTCGATGTTGCTGCCGCAATTCCAGCGGGTGGCGACATGGCTGGAACAACGCGTGCCGGCCGATGTGCGCGAACATATCCACCCCGACGTGGTGCTTGATCATCTCCCGAGCTTGCCGCCCGCGGCACATGCCCCCATATCGGCCGCGCCGTCCACCTCGGCAAGTACCGTCTCACCGGCGGCTGCAACAAGTGCGGCCAGCCATCCCGCGAGCTTCTGAAACAGGACTTTCCGAAGCGCGACTTTCTGAAACACGACTTTACTGAAGCAGGCAACAAACCATGTGCGGAATCATCGGCATTGTCGGTACCACCGAGGTGGCATCAGCGCTCTATGACGGGCTGACTGTGCTGCAGCATCGTGGCCAGGACGCGGCCGGCATCGCGACAGTGGATGGCTCGCGGCTGCGCCTGCACAAGGGCAACGGACTGGTGCGTGATGTATTTGGCCAGGCCGCAATGAGCGGTTTGCGCGGACGTATCGGCATCGGTCACTGCCGCTATCCCACGGCCGGTTCCGAAGGTTCTGCCGAAGCGCAGCCGTTCTACGTCAACTCGCCCTACGGCATCGCGTTCGTGCACAACGGCAACCTGGTGAACACCGAATCGCTGCGCCGCGAGATGTTCCAGGACGATCGCCGCCACATCAACACTGACTCGGATTCCGAAGTGCTGCTCAACGTGCTGGCGCACGAGCTGCAGATCCAGGATCGGATGGCGCTGACCCCGGATCACATCTTCAAGGCGGTGGCCGGCGTGCATGCGCGTGCGCGCGGCGGTTATGCCTGCGTCGCGCTGGTGCTTGGTTACGGGCTGGTCGCGTTTCGCGATCCGCATGGCATCCGTCCGCTGGTGCTGGGCGAGCGGGTCACCGCGGAAGGTCGCGAGTACGCGGTGGCGTCCGAGTCGGTCGCGTTCGACGTGCTTGGCTTCAAGCGCGTGCGTGACATCGCGCCGGGCGAGGCGGTGATCATCACCGATGACGGCCAGCTGCACAGCCGCCGCTGCGCCGAGGGCGCGGTGCACTCGCCGTGCATTTTCGAATACGTCTACCTGGCGCGACCCGACTCGATGATCGAGGACGTCTCGGTCTACAAGGCGCGCCTGCGCATGGGCGAAAAGCTCGCCGAAAAAATCCTGCGCGAACGCCCGGATCATCACATCGATGCCGTGATTCCCATCCCGGATACCGCGCGCACCGCGGCCAGCGCGCTGGCCGGCGCACTCGGCGTGCCGTTCCGCGAGGGCTTCGTCAAGAACCGCTACATCGGCCGCACGTTCATCATGCCGGGGCAGGGCGAACGGGTGAAATCGGTACGTCGCAAGCTCAACGCGATCGATCTGGAATTCCGCAACAAGAACGTGCTGCTGGTCGACGACTCGATCGTGCGCGGTACCACCTCGAAACAGATCATCCAGATGGCACGCGATGCCGGCGCCAAGAACGTCTACTTTGCATCCGCCGCGCCGCCGGTGCGCTACCCCAACGTCTACGGTATCGACATGCCGTCGACCTCGGAGCTGATCGCTGCCGGCCGTTCCGAGCAGGAAGTGGAAAAGTTGCTCGGCGCCGACTGGCTGATCTACCAGGATCTCGAGGATCTGATACGCGCGGTGCAGGACGGCAACGAGAAGCTGAAGCACTTCGACACCTCGTGCTTCTCCGGCGAATACGTCACCGGCCTCGACCAGCGCTACCTGGAACAGATCCAGATGCTGCGCTCCGATGATGCCAAGGCGGCACGCCGCGCTGTTTGATTTGCCGTGCTGTTTGATTTGTAGTCCGGCCTCATCAGAGCGGACAAAATGTTTGTGCCATGTGCCTTGGCATCCTCTCCCCCATGGGGAGAGGATTGAGGTGAGGGGCGGGTGCTCGCGGAAAACAACCCAATGAACGACCTCCACGCCGCCGCCAAGCGCTGCCTCGACGCCACCGATCCAGCCGAGAAGCTGCAACTGAGCCATGCAACCTGGCAAGCTCTGCAGGCCGGTGAATTACACGCCGACCCGGCCTCACCACCACCCGAACCGATCGCCGCCCCCGGCCGTCCTGCCAGGCCACGGCTGGTCAACGCTCGTCAGGTTCCGCAGCGCGGACTCGGCAGCGAAGAGGGTCGCGCCGCCCTGGTGCACGCGGTGGCGCATATCGAATTCAACGCGATCAACCTGGCGTGGGATGCGGTATACCGCTTCCGCGGCAAGCCGGACGCGTACTACCGCGACTGGGCTAGCTGCGCGAACGATGAGGCGAGGCACTTTGCCATGCTTTCCGAGCGGTTGACCGAACTCGGTCACGCGTATGGCGACTTCGACGCCCACGACGGCCTGTGGCAAATGGCCGAGAAAACCGCCAACAACGACACCGCCCGCATGGCGCTGGTGCCGCGCGTGCTGGAGGCACGCGGGCTGGATGTTACCCCGGGCATGATCGAGCGTCTGCGCCATCTCGGCGACACCCGCACGGTGGCGGTTCTCGAAGTCATCCTGCGCGAGGAAGTGGCCCATGTCGCCGCCGGCACCCGCTGGTATCACGATTGCTGCGAGCGCGACGGTCTGGAGCCAGTCGCCACCTTCTTCGACCTGCTGCGCGACTACATGGGTGTCAGTCTGCGCGGCCCGTTCAATCTGCCCGCGCGCCGCGAAGCCGGGTTTGTCGAAGAAGAACTCGACCGGTTGACTTCGATGGCGATGGAGAGCCGCGCTGCCTTATAGCGTCGGCGTTAGCCGGGCCTGATCCACCAACATGCGCACCCCGAAGGTTGCACGCGTGTCACATCGTCGAACACGGGAAATTGACGCGGGTCGTGCTAACCCGTCCGCAGCCTGGTACGGGACGGCACAGGTCTCTACGCGCCTTCTTGGAATGGGCAGCGGCGCGTGGGGTGTCGGCTTCAGTGCAACGGGTATGCAAAGGCGGCAGGGCGAGTGGGGGCGCAGCAAGTAGCTCTCCGCAAACCATAAGCGCACACCTTTCGGCAGCCTGCATATGGCACTGAGGAGCAGCTGCAAGCGAGACGTCGCTTTTGTCGCTGCGGTGCGGAACGTTTGGCCACGTTGGCAGGGAGCGGCAAAAATGGACGGACGGCGCGATGGTCACGATCCGGCGATACCACCTCCTTTCGAGGGGGTGATCGCTGCCTGCGCTCCGGCGAAGCAGGGGTACGGACGTGCGGCTCCTCATCCGCCAACCTTGCTGCAGCCACTTCGCTTCCCATTGAATGCCCTGGCGGCGGGTGCTTGCACAACGCCCGCAAAAGCCAAATTCGGTGGCGTACTTCAGCAACGCGTTATCGCGTTGACCATCTCGTTTCTGTTGACCCCGTATGCCGCAGCTCAAAGTGTTCCTGACGGCACGAATCTGAGCACTTTGGCTGCACCCACCAGCGTCACCGTGTGGAGCTTGCTGGGCAATGCCACTCTTTACCAGAGCCCGAGTGCCTCATTCAAAGAGGTATTGCCGACGGGGACGCCTGGTTTGACCATCAATGGCGCTGCAGGCGGTAGTACCGTCACGCTCAACGACGGTGCCGGGCATACCGGGTACTTCGGCAGTACCAATGCGACGACCATGAACCTGTCCAATGTCACTTTCACTGGCGGCAATAATCCCGCGGCCAGCAATGGAGGTGGCGTCATCAACGTCAACAACGTCGGTGGCCTGACCCTCAATACATCGGGTGCGGTGAGTTTCTTGAACAACACGGCGGTCTCCTCCGGGGGAGGAATTTATGTCGCCACCGGATCGCTGGTAGTCAATGTCAGCGCTGGCGGCGGCTTAACCATCAGTGGCAACTCGTCATCGACTTTCGCTGGCGGTGTTTTTACCACCCAAAATATAACCATCAACAATAGTGCGGCGCAGCCCATAATCGTGACGGGAAATACGACGGGCCAAGGCGGCGGCGGGCTGGATTCCGGCGCCAGTACCACGGTTAGCGGTGGAGCGGATATCAGTCGGAATTCGTCGGTCAAGGAAGGCGGTGGCATTCGCGCGGCGGCTGGCAATGTGAGCCTCGCTGCGACATCGGGCGATGTCACCCTGCAGAACAACAGCGCCGGCACCGGCGCCACCGGCGCGAATGGCGGTGGCATCTCCGCGGTCGGTACCGGGGTGGGCAATGTCACGCTTGGCAACAATGGCGGGGCCGTCACCATCACTGGAAATACCGCTGGCTACACCAGCGCTGGCGCAGGCGCGAATACAGCCTCTTATGGCGGCGCAATCTATGCCGGTAATGCTTTGGCGTTGACCGGCACCGCCGTAACACTTTCCGGCAACAAGGCGAGTGCTGGAGGTGGCGCGACCTTCTCCAATGGGGCGACCTCGATCACGGGTAACATCATCACGGTCTCGGGCAATCAGGCAGGCATTGGCAACGGCGGTGGCATCTACACCTTCCTTGGAACGGCCCTCAAAGGTGGCAGCATCTCCCTGTCGAACAATCAGGCGGGGGCAAGCGGAGGTGCGATTTACACAGGGCAGGCGGTGACGTTGACGGGTGCAGTGACTGCGAACAGCAATATCGCGCTCGGTGGCAACGGCGGTGCGATAGACGACGCGACGGCGGGTGGTGTCGCCGTGAACGGGACCCTGGCGGCGAACAGCAACACGGCGTCTCTGGCCGGTGGTGCGATCTATGCGGCAGCGGGCGATATCACGGTAAGCAACGATGTCAGCATGGATCGCAACATTTCCCATGCTGGCAACGGCGGTGCAATCGATGCGGCGGCCGGCAATGTCAACCTGGCGGCGACATCAGGTAACGCCTTGCTGACCAATAACACAGCAAGCTCCAATGGCGGCGTGATCTACGCGGCTAATGCCCTGAGCATCGGCAATTCGGCCGGAACGGTCTCGATTACTGGAAACAGTGGCGCCAATGGCGGCGGCATTTATTCTGGCAGCACGACAACGCTGAGCGGCAGCACCATCACGGTTTCGTCCAATCAGGCGACCTCGTCTTATGGTGGTGGCATTTTGTCGGGGGGCGCCGTGACCATAAACGGCAACCTGATCGCGAACAGCAATACAGCTCACGTTGGGGGAGGGGCGATTTTCTCCTACGGTGGCAACGTAAGCGTGAAAGGCACGCTGACGGCCAACAATAATGCGGCTGTCTCAGCGGGTGCGATCTATGCCAACGGAAACAACTCGACGGCGGGTAGCAATTTCACAGTCGACAACGACGTCAGCATGAATGGCAACGTTGCGAGTGGCGGTTCCGGCGGTGCAATCATTTTGCTTGGCACCGGCAATGTCGGCTTGGCGGTGGCGGGCGGCAATGTCTCATTGACCAACAATATTGCAGCCTCCCTTGGCGGCGCCATTTGGACTCAGGGAAGCGTTGCCGTTGGCAGCAGTGGCGACTCCACAATGATCACCGGCAACCTGGCCGGCTTCAACAACTCAGGGACGTCCATCAATACGACGTCCAGTGGTGGCGGCATCAACACCGGCGGGACGACGGCGCTCAACGGCAGCAGCATCACGCTGTCGAACAATCAGGCGACAGCAAGCGGTGGTGGCGTTTATTCGACACAGGCCGTGACAGTATCAGGAGCGCTAACAGCCAACAGCGATGCCGCGCTCAATGGCAATGGCGGTGCGGTCGATGCGCAGGCGGGTGGTATCGCCGTCACTGGCATGTTGACGGCGAACGGCAACTCGGCGGCCCTTGCCGGCGGCGCGCTCTATGCGGCAGCGGGCAACGTCGCGGTGAGCAGCGACGTCAGCATGACCGGCAACGCGGCCAAGGGCGGCAACGGAGGTGCCATCGATGCCGGCGGCGGCAATGTCAGCCTGGCGGCCACCAGCGGCAATGCCTCTCTGAGCAACAATACGGCAACCGGCAATGGTGGCGCGGTCTATGCCGGATCGCGCACGGGTGCTGTGTCGATCGGGAACTCCGCCGGCACAGTGTCGATCACCGGGAACAGCGGTGGCCAGGGAGGCGGCATCTATTCCGGCGGCACGACGACGCTGACCGGAAGCACGGTGACGCTTTCGAACAACACCGCGACCTACTTTTTCGGCGGCGGCGTCTATTCCGCGCAGGCTGTGCAGATTAACGGCAACCTGATCGCCAATAACAACAAGGCGCTTGTGAACGGCGGTGTCGGTGGTGCGATCTACATGGATTCAAGCAGCACGGGTAGTGTCAGCGTGACCGGCGGCGTCAGCATGGACAACAACCAAGCCGTGGCCGGCGGCGCGATCTATGCCTACGGCGATGTGAATCTGACGACGACGAGCGGGAACGTCTTTCTCACCAACAACACGGCAAGCGGTTCAGCCGGCGGCGCGATTGTTGCTGCGTCCACGGGCTCGGTGAACATTGGCAATTCCAGCGGAACGGTGTCGATCGGCACGGATGTATCCGGCAATGCAGCGGGAAATAGCGGCTACCAAGGGGGCGGCATCTATTCCGCCGGCACCACGACGATTACCGGCAACGCCATCACGCTCTCCAACAATAGGGCTACCGCTGGCGGCGGTGGTATTTATTCCGGGCAGGCGGTGCAATTCAATGGCGACCTGACGGCGAACAACAATGCAGCGGCCAGCAGCGATGGTGGCGCAATCTTTGCGGCGGCAGGCGATGTCACGGTGACCGGCAGCGCCAGCATCAACGGAAATACGGCAGCCGGTTCCGATGGTGGGATCGGAGCACAGGCCGGCAACGTCAGTTTGGCAACGACCACAGGAAACGTCTCGCTGACCAACAACTCGGCGGCATTCAACGGCGGTGCTATCGCCACGCTGGCTTCGGGCAGCGTGAACGTCGGCAACGCCGGCAGCGTCGTAACGATCACCGGCAATGTCGCTGGTGGCAATGGCGGCGCAATCGCGGCGCAGACCGCGACGGGTGGGGGTGGAGGAGGGGGACTGACTGGCACCGCCGGTATCGTCAGCGACGGAGTCACTTTGAACTCGAGCGGCGCGTCCATCATTAGTGGCAACACCGCCGGAGGACAGGGCGGTGCGATCTGGAGCAACAGCGGTGTCGCGCTGAATGCCATGGGCGGCAACATGCAATTCAGCAGCAATAGCGCTGGCGGTCTCGGTGGCGCGATCTACCTCGACCCCACAGCACTTACGCTCAGCGCGATCGGCGGCGACATCAGCTTCAACGGCAACACGCAGAACACCGCCAGCGCACCGCAGGCGAATGCGATCTATCTCGCCAACGTCAACAGCGGTACCGCGGTGACGTTCGATGCCGAGGCTGGTCACAGCATCACGTTTTTCGATCCGATCCAGAACGATGGCAGCCGGGGTCTGATCACGGTGACCAAGACCGGCGCCGGCCTCGTCAGTTTTGATGGCAGTAACTTTCCCACGGTTACCGACGTCACCGACCGCTGGTCGAAGATCTACGCCAACACCGAAGTGCAGGCCGGCACATTCGAAGTCGCAAATGCGGCTGCCTACGGTGATCGCGCTGCTGATGTTGGCGATACGACCAACATCAGCACATTTACCGTGGACGGCGGCGCGACATTGCAGGGCGGTGGTTTCGGTTCGGTGCTGGCCGATCAAGTCACGTTTCAGGATGGTTCCATGCTCGACCTGGCCGGACGTCAGCTCAATGTGCGTGGCGCTTTCGGCATTGATGCGGCAAACGTCAATTTCGTGCCAGGCAGCCAGATTTTGTTCAACACCGAACTCAACGACGGCTCCGTGCAGAACAGCGATCGCCTGGTACTCAGCCGTACCACCGTGAGTGGTACCGCGCAGATCATGGTGAACAATATCGGCGGAGCCGGTGGCTTGACCGCGGGCGACGGTATCCAGTTGGTCGCCACCATCAACGGTGCCACCACGACGCCGGAATCGTTTGTGCTCGGTCAGCGCGTAGCCGCCGGTGCCTATGAGTACAATTTGGTGCGAGGCAGTCCAACGAATGGCGATGACTGGTTTCTGAAAAATACCTTTACGCCGCCAGAGCCGCCGCCGCCCCCAGTAC
>JBAPPP010000648.1:0-13430 GCA_049280175.1 Rhodanobacter sp. | reverse complement strand
TGCGATTCTCGATCGTGGCAACCAGGCGATGTGGCGCGCCGGGTTCGCGCGCGAGCGTGGTGAAACCTTCGATCATCCGCTCCATCAGGCAAACATTCAGGCCGATCAGTCGGCTACCTGGACGGATGAAGATGCGGACAAATCCGTAAGACCGAGCATGGTCGTCCATGCGAATCGCGACGGTGCAAACGCCCGCAATATGATCGTTCTCTTCTTCCTGAAGAACACACGCGACTTCCCACGAGCGCCCCCAGGCCTCATCCGGACTCGTCAACGCTCCTTCCTGCAGCCAGAACGCGATCAGTTGTTGCCGCATGGCTTCCGTTACGCCGCCGAACACCCAACGGACGTGAAAACGTTGGGAGGCGCTGGTGGATGTGGTGTTCGCTTGGATCATGGAAAAGCCTGTCCCTGAAGAAATCTTCCACTGGAGTCTTTGACGCGATGAAGTCGCGGTGGCGCGTAGGGATGGCCCCTGATCCTGCGCAAGACCCCCCTGGGCTACCCTTGCTCGTTCACGACGCTCGCTTCCTGTGCCTGTGCAATCGCGTCCATTAGTTCGGTAGCGCTGAACGGCTTGCGTAGACATACGGTTCGAGACGGGTAGCCACTGTGGTCGCGAGGTGAGTCTGCCGAAATCAGGACCAGGGCGACGTGCGGATGTCGTTCGATGGCTGCGACACATACGTCAATGCCCGTAGCGTCAGTGCCCAGGATGATGTCTGCAACAATGATATCCACGCGCGCAGCGCGGAGCATTTCAACCGCTTCGCGATGAGTGCGGAATGTCCGTACCAGGAAGTCGGTTCTTGCCTCGAGGATATCCTCTATAGCGGACAGCACGGCAACGTCATCGTCGATGACGACAACGATTGGCTGAATTTTCAATGCAGTGCCCCTGAGTGGAACGGGATCGAATACCCGTTCACCGAGTATAGGCTCTTGCGAAGCATGTATTCAGAGCAGTGGCTTCGCTCAAACTCGGCTACAAGGACCTCTCCAGGATCGGGATTGCCTATGCGCCACCGTTACCGGACAGCAGGTCTTCGGCCGGCACCTTGCCGTGGCTTTCCAGGATGTGATCGAACCTGATCAACACCCAGTCGTAGTCAAATGGCCCGGCATCGCCGACGATGCCGTCGGATGCGCTCCAGAATGCTTGCCAGAACTCAACCTCGCGAGGGTTGGCCTGGATCAGCATAGGCATATTCTTGTCGAGGGTATCCAGCAGCTTCTGCAGCTCTTCGCGAGACTTGGCCATGGTGCAGCCCCTGATTCTGAACGGTGACTTGGTTGAGGATGGCGAAACATAGCGTCCGCATTGTCAAGCCACAGTCAAGGTAATGGGTGGCGGATCCGCATAACGCTTTTCGGGACGATCCAGGCCAACGGCAAACCTCCCATTCAGGGAGGTTTGATGTCGCTGGTATCGGTGTCGATTAGTGCTTCTTTGCTTCATCGCGTGCTTTGTCGGCTGCCTTGCCTACTTCCTTTTGCACCTTGCCGGCGTTCTTCTCAAAGTTGCCCGCCGCTTCCTTTGCCTTGTTGCCGGTGACCTTGCCTACCACTTCCTTCACGGCGCCTTTTACTTCGTGCTTGGTACCTTCAGTGCGATTCTTGTCCATGATTTTCTCCGTCCCGCGAAATTGCGGTGGGCAATTTATAGACACGCCTGCGTGCGAAGACCGTGAGGAAAAGTGCCGAAAATCGCGATGCCATTTTCACGTGCGAACTGAAAACGAATGTCGCGTGGAGGAACAGGGCGAGCGTCTTCTGCTGTACCAAGCCACTTGACTCCAGTTTGACGTCGCCGCGGGGAAGCTTGACCCAAACGTCGTAGAGGATGTGGTCATGCTGAAATCCCGCGTTGAACTTCATCAGGTCCTGCTGCAGCTGCAGAAGTCCATGCCGGTCCTGATCGAGAAGCATCCCGACGATGGTGACTTCATGTCCGCGTTCATGCGTGAAACAGATCTCATCACGAGTGATGCAGCCCCTGAAGATCACTCGTGGATACATGGGCAGATCGGCTGCATCCTGGATGAATACGGCAAGCTGCATGAGAGCTATCCCGTTCTTTCCGACAACGGTCAACCTGGCATCCGGTCGTCGAAATAGTTACCGCGGTCGCAGTGGAATGGTATTGATCTCCCGTAGACACCGCCCATGCCTATGCTGCTGCGCGCCGGGATGAACTGGGCGATCGCCATGGATTCGTGGCTCCATCCGTTTCGAGCTCCAGGGGCCTGTCGAATAGCTCAGTGGGGATTTATTGAGGGCATCATGTGAACTTTGTTCCATGGCGTCCTTCTGCCAGACAGAGGACGGGCTCTTGAACAGTCCATCGGCTGCGAAATCAACATCCACCGAATCCAGGCCTTCCTTACTGCGCAAGCTGAGTGCGGGCCTGATTACAGGTGCAGCGGATGACGATCCAAGCGGTATCGCCACTTACTCGCAGGTCGGCGCGGCCTTTGGTTACGCCACGATCTGGAGCCTGTTGCTTGCCATGCCGCTGATGATCGCGATTCAGGCGATCAGCGCGCGCATCGGTTGCGCTACGGGCAAGGGACTGTCAAGCAGTATGCGCAACCATTACCCACATCCGTGGGTATATGGACTCGTGTTTTCAGTGCTCGTGGCCAACGTGATCAATCTGGCTGCCGACATCGGCGCCATGGGTGCCGCGCTTAAATTGTTGATCGGCGGTCCGGCGGTGGTCTATGCGGCAGTGTTTGCCATCGTCTCACTGCTGCTGCAGATGTATGTGCCATTCTCCCGCTACTCGCCGATTCTCAAGGTGCTGACGCTGAGTCTTTTCGCCTACGTGGGGACGGTATTCGTCATCCATGTTCCGTGGGGTGAAGTGTTGAAGGGCATCGTCATTCCCAAGGTGCATTTGAGTGCGAAGTACGCCGTTGCCATCGTCGCCGTGCTTGGCACAACCATCAGCCCCTATCTCTTCTTCTGGCAGGCTGCCCAGGAGGCTGAGGAAATCCGTGGGGACGACGCCCGAGAGTCGCTGAAGAAGGATCCTTCACAAGGCCCCGAACAGATCGAACGGATCACCGTCGATACGACGATCGGCATGATGTTCTCGAATATTGTGGCCATCTTTATCGTGCTGACGGCAGCCGTCGTTCTTCATGCGCATGGGAAGACGGACATCCAGTCGGCTTCTGACGCGGCCGAAGCTTTGCGGCCCATCGCCGGCCGGTTTGCCTTCGCGCTGTTTGCCGCAGGGATCATCGGAACGGGTTTGCTTGCGGTGCCGGTACTTGCCGGGTCCACGGCATTTGCAACGGCGGGTTCGCTTGGACACCGCTATGGGCTGGAATACAAGCCTCACCAGGCGCGATTCTTCTATGGCGTGCTGATCTTCGCCAGCCTCGCGGGCGTAGCCCTGAACTTCACCCCGATTGATCCGATCAGGGCGCTCTATTGGAGTGCGGTAATCAATGGCGTTACTGCGGTGCCGATGATGATCATGATTATGCTGTTGGCCATGAATAAAAAAGTGATGGGCGAATTCACGCTGAACACGTCACTGAAAGTGTGGGGCTGGATTGCTACCGGGGTGATGACCGCTGCAGCGATAGTGATGTTCATCACCTGGGGTCAGTGAACAGATTGAAGTTCCCAACCACGGGGATCGAGAGTGCAATCCTACCTGAGAGTCATTGCTTCGATGCTTGTGACATCAGCCTGCGCGGGTGACGCGATCGCGGATGACGTTAACTACTTTGTGCCGCAGCTGCTCGGCGCGCAGTACACGTTCATCACCCAGATCCAGAACAGTCTTCACTCTCCTTATGCGGGCCCGCTCAGCCTCGAGCCCGGAGGCGACCATGCACGATCACATACATTCGGAGCCTATTTTGGAGTGCCCGTGACGTCGCGCCTTTCGGCTTATATGGACGTCGAAATGTTTCGGGGCGAAGGCATCAGCCATAGCACCGGGCTCGGTGGGCTGACCAACGGCGACGTGATACGCGGCGGTGGCGGTAGTCTCGGGCGTGGGGCCTATGTTGCCCGCGCCTTCATTACGTATGACATACCGCTTGGTGACGAGACCACGAAGGTCGAGCGAAAGATGGATCAGTTGCCTCGCGAACAGGCGGACGATCGCCTCAGCTTCAAGTTGGGACTGATGGCTGTCAACGACGACTTCGATCAGAGTCGTTATGCCAATTCGACGCGAACGCAGTTCATGAACTGGAGTTTGTTCAATAGCCCGGCATGGGATTTTGCGGCCGACACACGGGGATACACCGTCGGCGGGCTCGTCACCTACGTTACCGGCCCATGGACCTGGCGCTACGGCATCTACCAGATGCCGACGCAAGCAAACGGCCCTGACCTGGAAGGGGGCATAGGTCGGGCCAATGGCCAAAATGCTCAGCTGACCTGGCAGCACGATCCAAAAAGCGCCAGCGTGTGGCTGCTCGCATTTTGCAACAAGGCCCGCATGGGCATCTATGACGACGCTTTGCTGCGAGCCGAGGAAACCGGCACGATTCCGGACATCCGCGCTGATGACTGGGGCGGCCGGCGCAAGTTCGGAGCGGCAGCGGGCATCGATGTACCTCTCGCCGATGACGGGGATACCGGTGTGTTTGGCCGTGTGGCATGGAACGACGGAAAGACGGAATCGTTTGTCTTCACCGAGGCGGACCGCAGTGCCAGCATCGGTGCGCAGCTCGCCGGCACAGAGTGGCAACGTCCCAAGGATCGAATCGCGATCGCGTTTGCAGTCAACGGGCTCTCACCGGAGCATCGAAATTACCTGGCGGCTGGAGGCTCTGGCTTCACTCTCGGGGATGGCCGGCTGAATTATGGCACCGAGCAGATCGGGGAAGCGTATTACGACTTTGCGGTCACCTCGTTCGCCTTCGTGACGACGGATATTCAGCTTGTCCACAACCCGGGTTACAACCGCGACCGGGGTCCGGCGCGGGTGGTGGGACTGCGCATCCATCTGGAGTACTGATCGACATTGGGCGACATCGTGGCTGTTTCCCTTTCCACCGTTTGCCAACGAAAAATAGGCAGTCCTCATCCATGGGGATATTCGAGGCAGGTTTCTGAGTGTCGTAGCTCGGTGGGCGCCGGACTGTCGTGCCCTACGTCACGACCGATTCACATCGGTTCGCTTTAGCTGACGCTTCGCTGGGTGTTTGGAGACGCGTCATGCCGCGGCCTATCTGGACTGGCACTTTGTCATTTGGGTTACTCAATGTGCCCGTGTCCCTGATGTCGGGCGAGCGAAGCGTGGATCTGCATTTTCGAATGCTCGACAGTCGCAGCAACACGCCGATCAAATACGAGCGCGTCAACGCAGAGACCGGCGATGAAGTGCCATGGAAAGACATCGTCAAGGCGTTCGAATACAAGAAGGGGAGCTATGTCGTGCTCGAGCCGGAGGACATCAAATCGGCTGCCTCCGAGGGCCGCGAAGCTATCGAAGTCGAAGCTTTCGTCGACGCGGCGTCGATCGGTCCTGAGTACTTTGAAAAGCCCTACATTCTGGTCCCGGGGAAAAAGGCTGAGAAAGGCTACGTATTGTTGCGCGAAACGCTGAAACGAACCGGAAAAATCGGTATCGCACGCGTCGTGATCCGCACCCGCGAATATCTGTCCGCCGTGATGCCCAAGGACAAAGCCTTGATCCTGGTGCTGCTTCGCTATCCACAGGAGTTGGTCAGCGCGGACGACTACCGGATCCCTGAAGGTGGCCTCGCGCAATACCGGATTGCCACGAAGGAGCTCGCTATGGCCGAGCAGCTCATCAAATCCATGGCGGGTGAATGGAAGCCCGGTGACTTCCGCGATGAGTTCCGCGATCGGCTGCAGAAGGTGATCGAAAAGCGAATGAAATCGAAGGGTCTGGTTACGCCCCGCGACGAGGGCGATGAAGCCGAAGCCGCCGAGGGTACGGCAACCAACGTGGTCGACTTCATGGCGCTGCTGGAAAAAAGTCTTGCATCCAACAAGCGCACGCCGGCAAAAAAGAGTGCGGGCACCGTGGTCAGAAAAGTGGCAGGTAAAAAGACTGCCGCAAAAAAGACGTCGGCGAAGAAGTCGGATCCGAAGAAATCTATCAAGAAGAAATCAGCGGCGAAACCGACTCAACGGAAAGCCGGGTAGATCCCGCCCGCTATCGAGCGTCTACGCGCCCCGCTTTGCCTCTGGCTGCACGTACCGAGCGATATCAGCGTGGCTTCCGTCCCATCTGCTTCATCACGGTGTCGAGGTTTTGTCGAACTTTCGACAGGTCCTCCCATGGATCCTTTCGCATCCTCGCGAGGCGCTTTGGTGCTGATTTGATGTTGAACGCTGCGCCGCTTTTGATCTTGCCCAGCTCATCCCAACGTAGCGGCATGGCCACGGGTGCGCCTGGACGGGCGCGCAGGGAATATGAGGCAATACTGGTTGCACCGCGACTGTTGCGCAGATAGTCCACATAAATCTTCCCTGTGCGCTTTGTCTTGGTCGCGGTGGCGACAAACTCGAGCGGGTGCGCCTGCGCAAGTGTCGCTGCAAACGCGCCTGCAAACGCCTTCACCGCGGGCCACGCGCAACTTGGCCTCAACGGGACGACGACATGCAGGCCCTTGCCGCCGGTGGTTCGCAGGAACGATTCCAGGCCCATAGGCTTCAGCAGACTGCGTACCAGCCGGGCTGCCGCAACCACGCGGTCCCATGCGACGTTTGGACCGGGGTCCAGATCGAACACCACCCGGTCGGCTTGATCGGGATCTTCGACGGTGGCGCCCCAGGGGTGAAACTCCAAGGCTCCAAACTGCACCAGCTCGATGACCGATGCGGCATTTTCGGGATAGATGTATTCAGCTTGCGCGCCGCTCTCTTCCTTGAGCTTTGCCGTGCCTGCATGATGGAGGCCTTGCACCAGGTGCTTCTGGAAAAAGCACGGCTTGGCGGTTCCTTCAGGGCAACGGATTACCGAAGTAGGCCGATCAATCACACCCGGCAGAAACCAGTCCATCACGGAGGCGTAGTAGTTCGCGACATCCTGCTTCGTGATGCCGTCGTCCGGAAAAACTATGCGGTCCGGATGGGTGATGACAATCGACGCACTATCGCTTGTTGCAGGCTTTTTACTTTTCACGGGCAGGGCCTTCTTCGCGCCCGATGTGCGATCCGGACGCATCAGATCGTCGGGCGTCTTGTCCAGTCGAAGCGTCTTGAGACTCGGTTGCCGTAAGAGGTTCTTGTTGCCGATGCCGCGATAAAAGACTTCGGCCACTGCCGTTGGGCGCACCCATAGAGCTCCGCGCAGTTCGGGATCGATGGCTGACAGCTTGACTGTGGGGTCTTTTGATCCCTTATTCGCAAGCGTCTTGCTGAGTTCGAGCAATTGGAGATCGGTGAAGCCGCTACCGACGCGACCGGCATAGATCCAGCCGCCTTTGGCTTTCGGATCAGCCCTGGCCAATAGTAGGGACCCGAAGCCGCTACGGCTTCCTTTGGGATGCGTATAGCCGACGACCGCAAATTCATCGCTTTCCAGCCGCTTGATCTTGAGCCAGTCATCTCCGCGGCCGGCGTGGTATGTGCTGTCGACACGTTTGGAGACGATCCCTTCCAATCGCTGCTCAGTGGCCATCGCAAACGCAGCGTCGCCATCACCGACGCTGTGCGAGCTAAATGCCAGGTGTGTGGAAGAATGGGCCAGGAGACGTTTCAGCAGAACTTTTCGCTCGCCGAGGGCCACTCGGGTCAGGTCGAAGCCTTCGAAATAGGGGACATCGAACAACATATAAACCAGCGGGAATTGAGCGTCGCCGGCCAACGTCTGCTGCAGCCCATTGAAGTCGCTGTGGCCCTTGGCATCCAGTGCGATCAGCTCGCCATCCAGGCGCGCCGATCGCAAGCCAAGGGCTTCCAACGCCTGCAGGATATCGGGAAGCTTGTCGTTCCACGACAGGGCGTTGCGTGACCAGAGGCGAACTTCGCCATCGGCGATCGCCGTGAGGATCCGATAGCCATCCCACTTCACCTCATGCAGCCACTCATCGCCCGCCGGGGGTGCGTCCCGCAAACGGGCGAGCTCGGGTTTGAAGAAATCGGCACCCGCCGGTGCTTTACGAGACCCGGCCAGCGCCGATGCCGACTTCGCCAGGCTTGCACGGGGCGCGTGCTTTCCTTTAGGCGGCGCCTTCGTGCGCGCTGTGGATTTTTTCGCTGCGACCTTCGTCGAGGGGGACTTCGCTGCCTTTCTCGTGCTCGCGATCATTCGGGCGTCCATAAGTTGATCGGCTTCCAGATCACCGGCGAACGCATCCCGGGCCTTCATCAGGAACCAGGCTTGCTGACGTTCTCTTCTGCCGCTGCGCACCAGGTGCCAGCCACCTTTCAGGCGCTTGCCGAAGAGTTCGAAGCGCAGGTGACCTTTTTGCAGCTGCGCTTCCGGATCGCCTTGGGTTGCCCATACGCCCTTGTCGAATTGATCGACGTGGCCCTTGCCGTAGCCTTCCTCGATGTCACCTTCGAAATCGGCATAGGAGACCGGATGGTCTTCGACCTCTACCGCCAGCCGCTTGATCTTCGGGTCGTAGCTCGGGCCCTTGGGGACCGCCCAACTCTTCAAGGTATCGCCGACCTGAAGTCGGAAGTCGAAATGGCGTCGACTAGCATGATGAAGCTGGACCACGAAAATCGCGCGGCCGGTTTTCGGCATGGGAGCTTCGGGCCTGGGCTCGGGGGTCTTGCCGAAGTTCCGCTTGCGTCCGTATTCGTGGAGACTCACGTCCGTTCCGGAATGTCCACGCTGCGCGGTCGCATGGGAACCGGGTCGGATCCGTTTGCTGTCGGGAGGGTGGGATCCGTGCGTCCGAGCGTGATGTTTTTAGACGCTCGGACATGCCGATTTGCATACGTCCATATTTCGCCCGTCGCCGTGATAAGCACGGTCCAGTACAGATCGGATTCGGGCCCATAGTCGATCAGGACATGCGCAAATCCTTCGCCCTTTGGCGTATTCATCGGAATGGGAGGATTAAGCTGCAGCACGGCGTTTTCTCCGGGGTGTTTGTGCCGAGCGTGCTTGCGTTGCAGTGAAAAAATTGAGAAGCGGGAGAGGCAAAAAAAGATCCGGATAGCGGGGAGTCAAACTCGCATGGATTTCATGCTCTACTGCACCATCCGGACGACAGGGTGGCCATCCAAAAATGATGGACGTGTGAACGTTCAATTCGTCATGCAAGATGGGGCGGCCCGCCGCTCATCGAACGAGAGGAAGCGCAGACCATGGGCGATGTCAGCGAACGTACAATGCATGCGCAAAGTTCGAAAGAAGTGCCGCCTTACTTCCTGGCCAATGGCGGAGAAGTAGGAGCGATCATCCTCTCTCGCGACTGGAAGGACAGTCCGATCGGCCCACTTTTGCACTGGCCACCCGAGCTGAAGACGCTAGTCAACGTGATGCTGAACGCGGGGCAGCCGATGTTCATCACGTGGGGCGAAACGAGAACACTTCTGTACAACGATGCCTTCATCGAAATCGTCGGCGACAAACATCCAGAAAGTCTTGGTCAGCCGTTTCACGAAGTTTTCGCCGAGGCGTGGGACACCGTGGCGCCGCTCTTTCAGACGGTGTCCGAAGGTCGCGCTGTTCACATGGACGATATTACGGTCACGTTGGAGCGCCGAGGCCGCGCTACCAGTGAAGCGCATTTCGTCTTTTCCTACACCCCCGTGCGAGACGCGAACGGCACGGTCAAAGGTCTGTATTGCGCGTGCACGGAAACGACGGAGCAGGTTTTTGCCCAGCGTCGACTGGAGGCTGAGCGGCAGCGACAACGGCGTCTTCTCCAGCAGATGCCTGGCTTCGTGGCTGTGCTTTCCGGGCCGACGCACGTTTATCAGTATGTCAACGACGCCTATGTACGCATAGCCGGGCCGCGCGGCTTCATTGGCCGCAGTGTCCGCGAGGTGTTTCCAGAATTGCATGACCAGGGGTTTTTCGAACGCCTCGACGAGGTGTATTCGACCGGTGAAGCTTTCGCGATGTCATCGGCACCGATACGACTATCCGGAGAAGACGAGGATCGCCGAATCGATCTGCTGTATGAACCGATCAGAGACGATGGCGGTCAGGTAACCGGCGTTTTCGTCGGTGGTTACGACGTTACCCAGGCCCATCGAACGGCAGAGTCGTTGCGCCAGAGCGAGGCCTACATTCGTCTGCTGCTCGCCTCAACGTCGGAAGGCTTCTATGCCGTCGATTGCCTTGGAAATACCACTCTCTGCAACGCTGCCTTTCTCAGCCTGCTGGGCTTCGATAACGAAGGCCAGGCGATGGGGCTCAGACTGCATGAAGTCATCCATCATTCGCATCCCGACGGTGAGCACTACCCCTGGCAGGAGTGTCCCATCCTTCTATGTGCGAGCGAAGGCAAGGCTGCGCATGTGACGGACGAGGTGTTTTTTCGTGCCGATGGCTCATCGCTTCCGGTGGAGTACTGGGTCCACCCGATCATTCGCCACGGCAGGCTTGATGGCGCCCTGTGCACTTTTATCGATGTCACGGAACAACGGCGCACCCAAGCAGCGCTAATCGAGCTCAACGAGACACTCGAGCGGCGGGTGGAAGAGCGCACCAGGGAACGCGATCGAGCCTGGAACAATTCCCAGGATCTTCAGGCTGTCCTGGGCTTGAGCGGAATCTTCAGGGCGGTGAACACAGCCTGGAACACGGTGCTGGAGTGGACGCCCGAAGAAGTTGTCGGTCGTCACTATCTTGAATTCGTCCACCCTGACGACCGCGCATTCAGTGCTGACGCGCTGTCAGCGACCTTGAGGGATGACGGTCCGCCTGTCGAGAATCGATGCCGGCACAAGGACGGGGGTTACCGGTGGGTCTCCTGGGTCGGTGCTCTCGAGGATGGATTGATTTACGCAAGCGGTCGGCACATCACGGCGGAGAAGGAGGCGGCTGCGGCGCTGGAAACTGCCCAGGCGCAGTTGCGACAGTCTCAAAAACTTGAGGCTGTAGGTCAGCTCACGGGGGGTGTGGCGCACGACTTCAACAATCTTTTGACGATCATCTGCGGCTCGGTGGAGATGCTGCGCCGGCCGACTACACTCGAAAGCAGGCGCCCGCGTTACGTCGAAGCGATTGCGGATGCAGCAAGCCGCGCCACGAAGCTGACGGGTCAGCTGCTCGCTTTCGCGCGCCGCCAAGCACTCAAACCCGAAGTCTTTGATGTCGTTCAGAGCGTGCTGTCCGTCACCAATATCATTCGCACACTAACCGGTTCGCACATTGTTTTGACAGTGGAATTGCCCGAAGAACCCTGCCTGGTCTGTGCCGACCCAAGTCAGTTCGATACGGCGCTGCTGAACCTGGCCGTCAACGCTCGCGACGCGATGGGAGCCGGTGGCAAGCTGCTGATCCAGGTGTGCAATGTCTCTCAGATGCCGCCCTTGCGTGGACAGCCGGCGACCCCCGGCGAATTTGTCGCCGTGACGGTGGCTGATAGCGGCAAGGGCATCCCGACAGAAAATCTGGATGAGATTTTTGAACCGTTCTTTACCACCAAGCCTGTCGGACATGGCACTGGCTTGGGCTTGTCTCAGGTGTTTGGCTTCAGCAAGCAATCGGGTGGCGAGGTGGAGGTTCAAAGCGAACAGGGGCAGGGCGCCGCTTTTACTCTCTATCTTCCGAGGGTTCATGGTGAACTGTCGACCGCTGAGCGAACTGAAGCGTCTCAGGTTGCGCCAGTGGGAGCCCGGCTTCATGTGCTTGTCGTAGAAGACAATGAAGAGGTCGGTGCATTTTCAACACAGGCATTGCAGGAGCTTGGCCATACCACCTTGTTGGTGGCAAATGCGCTGGACGCGCTTGCCACACTCGCCGCGAATGCTTCGCGCTTTGACGTCGTGTTTTCGGACGTTGTCATGCCGGGAATGAGCGGCATCGAACTTGGCCAAGAGATTCGTCGCCTTTATCACGATCTTCCCGTCGTTCTCACCAGCGGTTACAGCCATGTGCTTGCCCAGAGTGGTACCTTTGGGTTCGAGTTGCTTCACAAACCGTACTCGATGGAGGAACTCGCGCGCGCGCTGCACAAGTCCGTGGTCTGGCACTCAGCGCAGTCGACGGGTTGAGCGGTGCTGTCAAGGCAGAGTTTGCGCTGCCGCAACGTGTGGCAGCCTTCCTTCGGTTGCAACGGCCTGAAGAGCAGGTTGATGACGCGGCAATCACGTTGTCAACGCCAGTATCGGGGCGCCAAAAGTGGGTCACAAAATAATTCAATTCCGAGGAAGTCACCATGGGCGATGGTCCACGCATTCTGATTGCTGAAGATGAAGAGTTCATCATCATGTTGCTTGAAGACATCCTTTCAGATGAGGGTTATCGCGTGACGTCTGCGAATCGTCTCGACGACGCGCTGAGCATCCTGGAAACGGAATGCTTTGACGCGGCCATCCTGGACATCAACCTTCGTGACGCGCCGGTCTTTCCGCTGGCGGCGCGCCTGCGTGAACTGGATGTCCCTTTCGCGTTCGCCACCGGCGGTGGCAACGATGCGATTCCGGCACAGTTTCAAAACTATCCCGTGTTATCCAAACCGTACACCGCCGCGGCGTTCATCGATGGGGTTGCATCGCTGGTGGTCGCTGCCAAATCCTGACCCTGCCTTCGATCCAGTCGGATCCAAAGCGTCCTGAGGCTCGACACCCTGCGCCTTGATGCTATGGGCAACCTGGGAGCGAACCCAGGCCGGCTGCGAAGGAAGTCGAACAGGCGGCCGAACGGGTGCGAGACGAAGCGCGCTCTTTGCCATCCAGGTCGTCAACTAAGCAAGAGGCCGGTCGAAGTTTCGACCGGCCTCTTGTCAGTTCCCGTTCTTAGCCAAGACGGCGGGCGGGGCGCGCCGGGTAATCGCGAAGATGGTAGACGCGCTGGATATGGCTCGCACCCATCGAGCCGCCAAGGGCGGCCGCGAGCAGCGCAAGGAAGCCGCTGATGAAGGCGATCCACAGCGTGAGGGCGGCGTAATGGGCAGTGCGGTCTGCGGCCGTTTTTGCTTCAGCTCGAGCTGCATCGATTTGCGGAGCGAGGCGTTGCAGCGATTGCGCCGCATTTGCCTGGGTTGTCCCCGTATCGGCGGCGAGTAGCGCGCTGGCAGTGTCGTCCTGATTGGCGATCAATGCAGCGACGATCGGATCCGCGCCACCGCGCTCGCGACCGGTAAGCTGGTAGGCGATATTCGCGTCAAGGACGGCAACGGCGCCGTGGCCTGTCATGGCAGTGCCGCCTCCGTGCGGGTTTGACCCGCCGTCGTGCATGCCGGTCATGCCACCATGGCCAGACATCGAGTGCGCCAGCCCCAATGCGACCCACAGCGCGGTCGTGGTAACCGACAGCCCCCAAACCGTTACGCCATGAAGCGCACCAATGG
>JBAPPP010000647.1:0-6761 GCA_049280175.1 Rhodanobacter sp. | reverse complement strand
GCCCACCAGGGCGGGCGACAGCAGGTACTGCGTATAGTCTTCGGCATCCATGAACACGAACGCGCCGTCGTCCATGTACGAGAAATTCGCCGCGCGGCGAACCAGGTCCATTTCCTGCAACTCGTCATCGGCACGAAGGCTCAGGTCGAACTTGCGACCGCCGGGAATCGTGTACAGGGTGAAGCGAAACGTGACGTTGCCGCCACGCGCGCTGGGCGAGCTGCGCTCGATGTCGCGCACCTGGTAAACAGTGCCTTCGTGTTCGACCACGTTGCCTTTCTTGACGTCGGAAGCTTTCATGCGTGAATGACCGGATGGTTGGAGTGTTTCATTGTCGTCATTCCGGCGAAGGCCGGAATCCAGTAAAAAACTGGCGCGTAGCGCACAACATTATCTTGTGCTTCGCGATTTCCTTACTGGATTCCGGCCTTCGCCGGAATGACGGTGAGGTGGTGAGATGCTGGGTGGAGTTATTTTGGTTGCAGCCGCACCGCGCCATCAAGGCGGATGGTTTCGCCGTTGATGTAGCGATTGCCCAGGATGAACGCGACGGTGTTCGCGTATTCGTTCGGTTGCCCCAGTCGTGACGGAAAGGGTATCGAGGCACTGAGCGATTCCTGCACCTGCGGCGGCATGCTGTCCACCATCGGCGTCCAGAAGATACCTGGCGCTATCGTTACCACGCGGATGCCGAAGCGTGCCAGCTCACGGGCCATCGGCAAGGTCATGCCGACCACGCCGCCTTTGGATGCGGAGTACGCGGCCTGGCCGATCTGACCTTCATAGGCGGCAACCGAAGCGGTGTTGATGATCACGCCGCGTTCGCCGTCCTCGCCCGCTTCGTTGCCCTGCATAAGCGCCGCTGCGGCCTTGGCCACGTTGAAGCTGCCGACCAGGTTCACCATGACCGTGCTGGCGAAATTCGCCAACGGCATCGCGCCTTCCTTGCCCAGCACGCGGCCGGCGCCGAGAATGCCGGCGCAGTTGACCAGCACGTTAAGGCCACCCAACGCATCGCGTGCGGCCCCCACGTTTGTGGCTACGCCATCCTCGGACGTGACGTCGGTGCGGAAGAAATGTGCCGCATCGCCCAGCTCCTTGGCGGCGGCCTGGCCTTTGTCTTCGTTGACATCGAACAGGGCGACCTTGCCGCCATGAGCCACGAAGTGTTGCGCCACCGCGTGGCCGAGACCGGAGGCGCCGCCGGTGATGATCGCCTTGACCTGATTGAACTGCATGAGGGGTCTCTTTCTATGCCTGAAACCTTAATGGTAGCCGAGCGGCATGCCGGCGACGAAGTGTCCAGCAGCTGAATGTGAAGCTCCTGCACCGAAACATTCACGCGACGTTCGACAACTTACGGGGATGGTGGGGGCAGGGCAGCGATGCTTCTGGCCAGCTCTGTAGCGGTGGTTGCACCAGACAGCGCACGGAATTTCCGGAAGACTCGCCGTTCCTCAGCTTCATCTACCATCACAAGGGAGTGCTTTATGACGAAACAGATGAGTACGTGGTTGATCTGCGGTGCATTGCTGATATCGTCCTCGGCCGCGGTCGTGGCTCAGCCCCTCGGCCAGGATCATCAGGACCAGAATCATAAGGAGCAGAGCCAGCGCAGCATGGCCGAGCGCGGTCACAGCGAAGGCTGGTACAAGAAAGGCGGCCACATGCCGGCCGAGTACCGTGGCGGTTCGTATGCCGTGAATGACTGGCAGAGCGAGCACCTACGCGCACCGCCGCGTGGCTATCACTATGTACGCAGTGACAACGGTGACTTCATCCTGGTCGCCATCACGACGGGTGTGATCGCGAGCATCATTGCCTCTCAGCATTGATCCAAGCCGCGCTCGCCAGCACGGCGAACGCGGATGACGGGCCCACCGCAAGGTGGGCCCGGCTTTTGTATACGGAACCACCCGCACTACGACGATCATCGGCCGAACGCAGCCGGCCCGTCCTGGAACATTTATCTGCCATTGAACTTTGTGCGGCAATCATCTGCGATGAGCCATAGGGTTGTGGAATGGCTTGAACCATAAACAGGTGTGTAGATCCATCCACTGCCGTAGTAGACGGCAGTTCGGCAGAACCTTGCCATCAATCAGGGGAGCGATATGAAGAAAGCACTAAGGACGTTCGTTATCTGTGGTGCCCTTGCGGTGTTGAGCGCGCCGTTACTGGCGCAGGACTACGGCAATGACCACCGTGATCATGATCATGATCAGCGTCAGGATCAGTATCACGGTATGCATGACCGTGGTCAGCATGAGGGTTGGTACAGGAGGGGTGGGCGCATGCCATCCGACTACCGTGGCCGCGAATACGTAGTGAGCGATTGGCACCATGAGCGTCTGCGCCAGCCGCCGCGCGGCTATCATTGGGTACGCAGCGACAACGGCGATTTCCTGCTGGTTGCGATCAGCACTGGGATCATTGCGGACCTGTTCTTGCATCATTGAGTCGATGCTTCGAGGTTGTCCGGTTGCCAAAGCCCCGCCGTCACGGGTGGGGCTTTTTTTGTGCCGCTACGTGACTTGTCAGGACAGCAGGTCGCGCAGCTCAAGCGATTCCCGCAGTTGCGGAAATGGAATGATCGGCTCCGGTGTTGCAGTGGGTGTCTGCAGCTGCTTCTGCCACACGCCCACGTCCCACCACTGCCCCAGCTTGTAACCGCACTGGCGCCATACGCCTGCGGTGGTGAACCCCATCGCTTCATGCATCGCCACGCTGACTATCCCAGGTAGCGTGATCACGCCGACGGCCTGGTTGATGCCCTGCAAACACATCGTGTCGAGGAGCACGCCATAGAGTCGGCGCGCAATACCACGTCGGTGGGCATCTTCACGCACATAGACCGAGGTTTCGGCGATCCAGTCGTAGGCGGCGCGTTCGCGGAAACGACCGGCATAGGCATATGCCAGTACCTCGCCGCCCTCGTCCCACACCAGCCAGGGATAGTGCTGCAGACGCGCACGGATGCGTTCGCGCATCGTCGCCACCCCGGGGAGTACGGTCTCGAACGTGGCGACGCCATCGATGATCGACGGTGCGTAAATCGCATGGATGGCAGCGGCATCGTCGTCGCGGGCGATCCGGATCATGAGGAGACGGCCTTCAGCATTTCATGTATTTCCAGTTGCGTTGTTTGCCTTCGGCCAGCCATTCCAATGTGGTGGCGAGGCGTTTCTGGCGGGTGACGTCGGTTTTCGCCTCGGTGATCCATTCCACGTATTCGCGTTTCGCGGCGGGGCTGAAACCGTCGTATGTCTTGCGCGCCGCGGTGTGCCTCTTCTGCGCCAGCAACACGGCGAAATCTTCCGGCAATGGCGGCGCTGGTTTCGGCGCGGCTTTGGGGCGCTGTAGTTTCACGCCGGCTACATTGAGCGCCATGGCCTTCCTGATGTGCGCAGTGAGTTCCTTCTTCGACGGCAGGTCCTTCATTGAGGTGAGCTTGCCGAACTGGCCTCTGCCGTCTTCCACCTTGTCGCCGACCACGTCCTTGTAAAGCCAGAAGCCGAAGCTGCAGTGTTGCTTGAACGCGGCCATCGAGCACATCATCGCGCCCTTGTAGCCGAAGTGGGGAGTGCTCCACTTCATGCTCTCCTCCACTTCAGGGCAGGCCGCGTGCACGACGGTGCGGAGATGTTCCAGGATCGGTTGCGCGAATTCAGCTGACTTTGCGATATACGCGTCGATGCGCGGGTCGTGGCTGGCCATGATGCTACTTAGAGGTCGCGGATGAAAAAGCGGTCGCAACTAAAGTGACCGGTGCCGCCCATCGGCGCACGCAGTGGGGTGAAGCCACTGCGCTGGTAGAGCGCCTGTGCCCCGGTCATGCCGGTGAGCGTTTCCAGATAGCAGCGACTGAAGCCGAGTGCACGCGCGGCGTCGAGACAGCGCTGCATCATCGCCTTGCCCGCGCCGATGCCACGCGCCTCAGGCAGGAAATACATCTTGCGCAGTTCGCACACGTCCGGTTCGGCGTTCTCCAGTGGAGCGATACCGCCACCGCCAATCAACACGCCGTCGTGTTCGACCACGAAATAGGCGCAGCGTGGTCGCGCATAGGCTTCGTACATACCATCTACTTCGGCATCGTGGATCGCGAAGCCGGGACCGTCGGCGCCGAACTCGGGCATTACGGTACGGATAATCGTGGCAACGATGGCATCGTCGCGGGGTTCGATCGGGCGAATCTCGATCGATTGAATTTCAACTGAGGGGATCGGGGATGTTGGACTCATGGGTATTCCGTGCAGCGGCAGCTGATTATTCCACCGTTTTTTGTCGTTTCCAGCACAGGGCAATCTTCAGGCCTCTGTAAAGAGGCTCCGATTACTCTGGCTCTCCCCGCGCCGCGGTGCGCGCGCGGGTGACCCGGCTGGAGGTTTCCTTGTGCAGCTGCGCGGACAGCCAGGCGCCTGCGGCAACCAGCAGGTCCAGATCGACGCCGGTGGTCATGCCCATGCCATGCAGCATGTACACCACGTCCTCACTGGCCACGTTGCCGGTGGCACCCTTCGCATACGGGCAGCCGCCGGTGCCGGATACCGAGCTGTCGACGACGCGGACACCTTCTTCCAGGCACGCGAGGATATTCGCCAGCGCCTGACCGTAGGTGTCATGGAAATGTACGGAAAGCACCTCGATCGGCACCTCCTGTGCCACCGCGCTCAACATCGCGCGCGCCTTCGCCGGCGTGCCGACGCCAATCGTGTCGCCCAGCGAAATCTCGTAGCAGCCCAGTTGATACAACCGACGGGCCACGCGCACTACGTCGCTGATGGGCACGTCGCCCTGATAGGGGCAGCCGAGCACGGTGGAGACGTAACCGCGCACCTTCACCTCGTCGGCTTGCGCATGTTCGATCACCGGCACGAAGCGCTCGATCGATTCATCAATCGAGGCGTTGATGTTCTTGCGGTTGAACGCTTCGGAGGCGGCGGTGAATATGGCGATTTCGGTCACGCCCACTTCGCGTGCCCGCATATAACCGTGCTCGTTTGGCACCAGCACGGGATAGCTCACCCCCGGCACTTTGCGAATGCCGCGAAAGACTTCGGCTGCATCGGCCATCTGCGGCACCCACTTCGGGCTGACGAAACTGGTCGCCTCGATCGTGGTGAGGCCGGTGGAGGACAAACGATCGATCAGCGCGATCTTCACGTCAGCCGGCAGCAGCGTCTTCTCGTTCTGCAGGCCGTCGCGGGCGCCGACTTCGACGATGCGGACGTGGTTGGAAGAGGTCATTTCAGGTTCCGCGAATCTAGTGGATCGTCGTCCCGGCAAAGGCCGGCACCCGGTGTCTTGTCATGCAGATAGAGCGTGGCGCGCATAGCCAAGATGGCAGCATCAAGCGTTGAAGCGCACCAGCACTGCATCTGCCTCGACGAACTCGCCTTGCACGGCGCTGATGCTTTCGATGGTGCCGGCGCGCGGCGCCTTCAAGGCCAGCTCCATCTTCATGGCTTCCATCACCAGCAGTTCCTGGCCTTGTTCGACCGTGTCGCCAGCCTTGGCCTTGACCAGCACGATGCGTCCGGGCATCGGCGCGATGATTTGGTTGCCGCCGGTCGCATCCTTCGATTCCCACGCAAATGCAGCAGCGCGCGTGAAGCTGTAACGCTGGCCGTTCGCGTCGTGCAGCAGCACATGCGCTGCGTCGGTGCGCAACGGTACGCGCAGCGATTCGCCGTCGAAGCGGGCACTCAGGCTCTCGTCACCCAATCGCGCGCCGCGAACTTCGCAGGTCGCCTCGCCGTGACGCACACCATAAGTGCCATCGTGACCATAGGCTTCGACGTCGTAACGCTGCTCGCGCAGCGTCAGCGCGATGATCCGTTTGCCGGCATGACCGATGCGCCATGCGTCATTCTTGGCCCACGGTGAATGCGGGTCATTGGCGCTGGCGTTCACCGCACGCTCGTCATGCAGCAGCGCCGCCGTGGCAGCGGCGAACAGCACAGGGTCAGCGGGTGCGACGTCACCGGTGAGGAACTCCTCCAGATGCCGATCGAGATAGCCCGTATCGATGCGCCCCTCGACCACGGCAGGATGCCGCGCCAGGCGCTCCAGGAATCCGATGTTCGACTTCGGACCGGTGATCTCGCACGCGGCGAGCGCATCGCGCAGTCGCTGCAAGGCCTGTGTGCGGTCGGCATCGAACACGATCAGCTTGGCGATCATCGGGTCGTAGAAGATCGTCACCGTGTCGCCCTCGATCACGCCGCCATCGAGCCTTACATGCTCCGAAGCCGCGGGTAGACGCAAGGTCAGCAGCTTGCCCGAGCTGGGCAGGAAGTTCTGATCTGGGTCCTCTGCATAGAGGCGCACTTCGATCGCGTGACCGTGGGCGTGAACCTGCTCTTGCTGCAGCGGCAGCGGTTGGCCAGCGGCGATGCGCAACTGCCATTCGACCAGGTCCAGTCCGAGCGTCATCTCGGTCACTGGGTGCTCGACCTGTAGACGCGTGTTCATCTCCATGAAGAAGAACTCGCCGCTTTGAGCAACGATAAATTCCACAGTGCCGGCACCGACATAGTTCACCGCTTTCGCCGCAGCAACGGCTGCCTCGCCCATTGCCTTGCGGCGTGCGACATCGAGGAACGGCGAGGGCGTTTCCTCCAGCACCTTCTGATAGCGCCGCTGCGCCGAGCATTCACGCTCGTTGAGATGGATTACCTGGCCGTGCGTGTCGCCGAATACCTGAAATTCGATATGCCGCGGATGCTCGACATAGCGTTCCAGGATCACCCGTGTAT
>JBAPPP010000646.1:0-1641 GCA_049280175.1 Rhodanobacter sp. | reverse complement strand
ACATGCGAACTTCTATCTTAACCCGCGGTAAGTTCTAATACTCCTCTTCCTTGCAAGGGATCATATTTTTCATGTCCCCTAACATTGGATTCACTATGGCTATGCATTAACTCTGCAATTGTCGTTGAATGAAGGACTCAACATCCATTCATTAATATGTGTAAACGATAACAAAATTGACGGGATATATCCCTGCCCGATTTACTCAACAGTGAGTGTATATACATCTTATATTATAGGTATATGTAAATAAACAGAAATCTTTAAAACAGTTCACATGGCTTAATATATAAAATGGAATTATTTCTCTTTTTATTATGGAGTTATCAATTCTTCGAAACTACAAATTCCAATTTTCCTTGCTGCTGGAATTATTTCTCTAGTATCATTTATTGTGATAGAAAGGAGGTCAGCATCACCGCTCGTTGACTTCAAGCTTTTGTGCATATTGCATAAATCAGAGGACTATTCCGAGCAAGAAATTCTGCAATTTTATAAAATTACTTCGTACTTACTGACTAAATTACGGACAGTAATCAAAATATCGATTTACCTCGATAGGCTTAAGAAGATCTAGACAGACTTGAACCCTGTGTCAATAAGTTCTGAAGCAGCGAGCATTGAGCATACGGCAGCTTTCGCCGAACGGGTTCACCTCAATCAGGAGTAGCTGAGGGTTGACCTGAAATCGCGGTACGATTTTATCGTATGCGGATCGGGCTCTTCCGGATCGGTGGTCGCTGGTCGTCTGGCTGAAAATCCTGATGTCAATGTGCTGCTGCTGGAGGCCGGGGGAATCACCCCCTGGCCACAATCTATAAATTTTGCCGTCATTTCTTGGGAGCGAAATATTTTCTTCGTTGACATGTCCTGGCTTGTTGTATTATTGTGTCTGACTTACGGCCTTATATTGACCGTCATCTATTTGATCTATCCGTACATTATTCCTACCTTAGTTGATTAGGACTTTACTTGTTCTTGTTGTGCTTCTTGCTGATTGTCACCATTCCTTCAGTCACTTACGATGTAGTCACTTACCAATTTATATACTTACATAGATATAGTTAGTATATGTATGAAAGCACAATCTGAATTGATTACAAAACAACTTGACGGAAAAATTGCAGTCATCACTGGCGGAAACAGCGGCATAGGCCTTGCCACGGCACAGCGGTTCGTCCAAGAAGGTGCCTATGTTTTTATCACCGGTCGACGTCAAAACGAACTCGATAAAGCAGTCAAGCAGATCGGTAAAAACGTTACCTGTGTTCAGGGTGACGTCTCAAATCTAGAAGATCTTGATCGATTGTATGATACGGTGAAGCAGCAGAAAGGCCGAATCGATATCCTCTTTGCCAACGCCGGACCGGAGGTGGTTATCGAACCGTTAGGAACAATTACTGAAAACCATTTTGACAAAATATTTAACGTCAACGTTAAAGGGCTTTTGTTCACCGTACAAAAGGCGCTTCCGCTGTTTCAGGACGGAGGTTCGATCATTTTAAATGCTGCTGCCTCTGCTTCCAAGGGACTTGAAGGGTTCGGTGTTTACAGCGCAACCAAGGCCGCGATACGGTCGTTCGCGCGCACCTGGACAGTCGATCTGAAACAACGCAAGATCCGCGTCAACGCCGTCAGTCC
>JBAPPP010000645.1:0-3144 GCA_049280175.1 Rhodanobacter sp. | reverse complement strand
CGGTAAGCACCAGCCCACAGCGACGCTCGGCCAGCGGCAGCAGCGCGATCGGGCCGTCATCGGCGAAGCGCTCGTAGGCGCGTTGCTGATGATCGCGCTCCGGCGTGACGGTGCAGACGAACAGGGTCTGCCCGTAGTCGTGTCGTTCCACATCAATGCCAAGTTGAGCGCGCACGAACGACTCGGTGCCGTCCGCACCGACCAGCAACGCAGCGTCGATCTCGCGCATGCCGTCGGCCGTCCTGACCTGCGCGCGCCAGCCCCCGGCCAGTGGCTGCAGCGCTGCAAGCGTAGCTGGCGCGAAACGGGTCAGGCGGGTGCATTCATCCAGCCGACGCAGCAACGCCGCGCCGAGCTCCCGCGCAGGAAGGGTCCAGCCCAGCGCGTCGACTCCATGCTTATCCGCGTCGATTCGCACACTGCCGAATTCACCGCTGCGGCTGACGTGGATATGCCGGATCGGCGTGGCGCGCGCGGCGGCATGCCGCCAGACGCCGATCGCATCGAGGCCGTTGACGGTGGCTCGCGCCAGCGCCAGGTTGCGCTCGTCATAACTGGGTTGGGCGTCAGTGCGTGGGGCGGCGGTTTCGACCAGGGTGGCGGCGATGCCGGCCGCGTCCAGCGCAATCGCCAGGCTGGCACCTACCAGGCCGCCGCCGATGATCAGGACGTCGTGGCTGTTCACTTCGGGAGAATCCAGGGCAGTCATCTGCCGATAATACGCGCTGACCTGACCTGTGTTGCAGCACATTGGGCTAAACTGACTGTCTGTTCAGTCGCTTTCATGGAGCATCACATGGCCAAGACGCAGATCCAACGCGTGGGCATTTTCCTATTGCTTGCGCTCGCGATGGCAGCCACCCGCCTCCATCACTTCGGTGCGTTGCCCGATGCCTCATGGGGCGTGTTCTTCCTCGCCGGTTTCTGGCTGCGTGGTTCCGCGCGCTGGGCGTTTCCATTATTGATTGCCGAAGCGGTGCTGATCGACTTCTTCGTGATCACCGGCCAGGGCATCGATTTCTGGAGCCACTACTGCGTGTCGGTAGCCTACTGGTTCATGCCCGTGTATTTCGGCGCACTCTGGTTCGGCGGCAGCTGGTTGGCCAAGCATCAGGTTGGCCTGCGCCTGCAGACGCTAGGCCTGGCCGTGATCGCGCTGTTGGTCAGCGAAGCGGTGTGCTACCTGATCTCCAATGGCAGCTTCTATTGGCTCAGCGCCAGTGTGCCGCAACCGCGCAACCTGACCAGCTGGTTCGTCAATCTGGGTGACTGGTATCTGTGGTTCCTCGACACCACCGTGCGCTACGTCGCCATCGGTGCGGTTCTGCACATTCTGGTGGTGCAACTGGCGCGCGTGCTGCGGCAGTCGGACCGTCCCGGCCTGCACCACTAAGCCAGGCACGGCCGCTCGATGGGCAACCGACTCTCGAAGATCTACACCCGTACCGGCGACGACGGCAGTACCGGCCTGGGCGATGGTTCACGGGTAGCCAAGGACTCGCTGCGCGTGGCCGCCTACGGCACGGTGGACGAGCTCAACAGCACCATCGGCATGGTGCTGGCGTCAGACGGTGTGGACGCTGCGGTGGCCGATGTACTCGGCCAAGTGCAACACGCCTTGTTCGATCTGGGTGGCGAACTTTGCATCCCCGGCATGGTGATGATCGAAGACGCCGATATCGATCGACTGGAACAGGTACTGGACGGCTTCAACGATCCGCTGCCCCCATTGAAGGATTTCATCCTGCCGGGTGGCGGTATGGCCGCGGCCTGCTGCCATCTGGCTCGCACGGTATGCCGTCGTGCCGAGCGCGAGGTGATCGCGCTGGCGCGGGTTGAGGACGTGCGACCGCAGGCACAGCGTTATCTTAACCGGCTGTCCGATCTGCTGTTCGTGATCTGCCGTGTCCTGGCGCGCGCCAGCGGCCACGGCGAGGTGCTGTGGCAACACGAGCGCCGCCGCAAACCCCAGTCTGCCGAATAGCGCGCAGCATGCTGCGGCTGTATACCCATCCCGCCTGCCTGCAGCATGACCCTGGTCCGGGTCATGCTGAACGTCCCGCACGGCTGAAAGCGGTGCTGCAGGCGCTGGACCATGACCGCCACGCCGCACTCGAGCGAGCCGAAGCACCGCTCGCCACCCGCGAGCAGCTGCTACGGGTGCACAGTGCCGCGCACATCGAGCACATCCTGACCAGCGCCCCGCGTGAAGGCACCTGTCAGCTGGATCCAGACACCTTCATGTCGCCCGGCTCGGTGGAGGCGGCACTGCGCGCTGCCGGCGCTGCGGTGGCTGCGGTGGATGCCGTGCTGACGGGCGATATCCAGCACGCGTTCTGCGCCGTGCGACCGCCCGGACATCACGCTACCCGCGATCAGGCGATGGGTTTCTGCCTGTTCAACAATATCGCGGTGGCCGCCGCCCACGCACTGGCCGCGCATGGCCTGAAACGCATCGCGATCGCCGATTTCGACGTGCACCATGGCAACGGCACGCAGGCCATTTTCGAGTCCGAGCCGCGTGTGCTGTTTGTTTCCAGCCATCAATCGCCGCTATATCCCGACAGCGGCCGCGAGGACGAGCGCGGCGTCGGCAATATCGTCAACGCCACCTTGTCGCCCGGGGCTGGCTCGTACGAATTCCGCGAGCTGTGGGACGGCCTGCTGCTGCCGCGACTGCACGCATTCAAACCGCAGCTGGTGCTGGTCTCGGCCGGTTTCGACGCCCACCGCAATGATCCGCTGGCGGACATCAGGTTGGGCCACGAAGACTACACGTGGATCACCGAGCGCCTGGTCGCGCTGGCCCACACGCACGCGAGCGGCCGACTGGTATCCACGCTGGAAGGCGGCTATGAACTGGCGGCACTGGCGGCCAGTGCTAGCGCGCACGTAAGCGCGCTGGCAGATTAAATCTGCGCAAAGCGCGCTCGCTCGCCTCCTCTCCCCCCGGAGAGGATTGAGGTGAGGGTGCCGACATTCCCTCTCTAATGGACTAAATCCGCGCAAAGTGCGCCCGCTCGCCTCCTCTCCCCCCGGGAGAGGATTGAGGTGAGGGTGCCGACATTCCCTCTCTAATGGACTAAATCCGCGCAAAGCGCGCCCGCTCGCCTCCTCTCCCCCCGGGAGAGGATTGAGGTGAGG
>JBAPPP010000644.1:0-8854 GCA_049280175.1 Rhodanobacter sp. | reverse complement strand
GTGCAAAGGCGCCCGGTCAGGCGCGGCCGGGCTGGCGGGTGCTGCGTGCGCTGGGCGGTGCATTGCAGCTGGCCGGTTTTGAATTTGATGACCTCGCCGGCTTGCGCGACGGCATCAGCAAACATGCCGTGCCACTGCGCAACGGCTTGACGACACGGGCGCCTGTCAGCGGTCTGACTCGTCTGGCTACCTGGCCGATCTATCGCGGCGATGCGGTGCTGCGTCGTGCCACGGCACTGAACGCGCATCCGTTGAATCGCGCGCCGGCCGTCCGCCTCAATGCTGAAGAGGCAAAGCGGCTGGGTCTGCCAGAGAACGGCGAAGTGCGCGTTGACGACGTGGTGTTGCCGCTGGTTATCGACCGCGCCGTACCGGATGGTGCGGCATGGATCGAGGCTGCCCAGGATCTCACCGCCACGCTGCCGCCGTATGGCGCAGCCATCAACTTGAGCAAGGCATAAGCATCATGGTTGATCAACTTATCCATCAGCTCGTGTGGCCGATCATCTTCATCCTGTGCATCACGGTGCCGCTGATCATCGCCGTGGCGATGTTCGTGTACTGGGAGCGCAAGGTCATTGGCTGGATGCATGTGCGCCTGGGGCCGAACAAGATCGGCCCGTTCGGTTTGCTGCAGGCGTTCGCGGACGTGGTCAAGCTGCTGATCAAGGAAGTGATCCTGCCGACCAATGCGAACAAGTTCCTGTATTACCTGGCACCGTTGCTAACGCTGATTCCGGCGCTGGCGGCATGGGCAGTGATTCCGTTCAGCAGCAAGATGGTGCTGTCGAACGCGAATGCGGGCGTGCTGTATCTGCTGGCGATGACGTCGCTGGGTGTCTACGGCATCATCCTCGCCGGCTGGGCATCCAACTCGCGTTACGCACTGCTCGGTGCGATGCGTTCGGCCGCGCAGGTGATTTCCTACGAGTTGGCGATGGGCTTGTGTCTGGTCTGCGTGCTGGTGCTTGCCGGCAGCTTGAACCTCACCGACATCGTCAACGCACAGTCTGGCCACAAGGGCCTGTTCAACTGGTATTGGCTGCCGCTGCTGCCGGTGTTCGTGATCTATTTCATCTCCGGCGTGGCCGAGACGAACCGCGCGCCGTTCGACGTGGCCGAGGGCGAATCGGAAATCGTCGCCGGTTTCCACGTGGAGTATTCCGGTTCGGCATTCGCGATCTTCTTCCTCGCCGAATACGCGAACATGATCCTGGTCAGCTTCCTGGCTTCCATCCTGTTCATGGGCGGCTGGCTCAGCCCGCTGCAGGGAGTGATCACTGCCGATGTATCGCCGTGGGTCAACTGGATCTGGACCGGCGGCTTCATCTGGCTGTTCATCAAGGCGTTCCTGTTTGCCTTCATGTTCCTGTGGTTTCGCGCCACCTTTCCGCGCTATCGCTATGACCAGATCATGCGGCTCGGCTGGAAGGTGCTTATCCCGATCGCCATCGTCTGGGTGCTGGTCGCCGGCTGCATGAAGTACTACGGCTGGGTCGGCGTGGGCATGGGGGCATAAAGACAACTAATGAATCGCATATCCGCTTATTTCAAGAGTCTGCTGCTGATCGAGCTGTTCCAGGGCATGGGACTGACGATGGGCTACATGTTCAAGCCGAAGTACACCGTGCGCTATCCGATGGAGCACATCCCCAAGTCGAACCGCTTCCGTGGCCTGCATGCGCTGCGCCGCTATGCGAACGGCGAGGAGCGTTGCATCGCGTGCAAGCTGTGCGAGGCGGTGTGTCCGGCACTGGCGATCACGATCGATTCGGCGCCCCGCGAAAGCGACGGCCAGCGCCGTACCACGCGCTACGACATCGACCTGTTCAAGTGCATCTTCTGCGGTTTTTGCGAAGAGAGCTGCCCGGTCGATTCGATCGTCGAGACCAGCATCCACGAATACCACTTCGAGCATCGCGGCGAAAATATCGTGAACAAGACGCAGCTGCTCGCCATCGGCGATCGCTTCGAACAGCAGATCGCCGCCGATCGCGCACAAGACGCAGCGTACCGCTGAGGCCAAGATGAATCCCCAACTGTTTCAACTCATCTGCTTCTACGCTTTCAGCTTCGTGACCGTGGCCGCAGCATTGTCGGTGATCACGTTGCGCAACACCGTGCATGCGGTGCTGGCGCTGGTGCTGACGTTCTTCAGCACGGCCTGCCTGTGGATGCTCGCTGAAGCGGAGTTTCTCGCGCTGGCGCTGATCGTGGTTTATGTGGGCGCCGTGATGGTGCTGTTCCTGTTCGTGGTGATGATGCTCGACATCGACCAGGAGAAAATGCGCGAGGGCTTTGTGAAGTTCCTGCCGGTCGGCTTGATCGTGGCGCTGGCGATGCTGGTGGAGATGCTCGGGCTGATCGGCGTGCGTGCGATGCATGTGCAGATCATGGGCGCCAATCCGGCGACTGCTGCCGGCATGTCCAATACCGCCTGGCTCGGTCGCGCGCTGTATACGCAATACCTGCTCCCGTTCGAGGTTGCCGCGCTGATCCTCACCGTTGGCGTGGTGGCAGCCGTGGCGCTGACCTTGCGTCAGCGTGGCGATGCGCGCCACGAGTCGGCCAGCCAGCAGGTCGCGGTCAACCCGCGTGATCGCATTCGTATCGTGAAGATGGCCGCCGAGCGTCCCGCAGGGGAATCGCCGGCTCCGCCGCAGGAGTCCAAACCATGATCACGCTCTCACACTACATCGTGCTCGGTGCCGTGCTGTTCTGCATCGCTGTCGCCGGCCTGTTCATCAATCGCAAAAATGTCATCGTGCTGTTGATGTCGATCGAGTTGATGCTGCTGGCGGTGAATACGAATTTCGTGGCGTTCTCGCGCTTTCTCGGCGACGTGTCGGGGCAGGTGTTCGTCTTCTTCATCCTTACCGTGGCCGCGGCTGAAGCCGCCATCGGCCTGGCGATCCTGGTGCTGCTGTTCCGCAATCGCAGCACCATCAATATCGCCGACATCGACAGCATGAAGGGCTGAGCACATGGGTCTCTCCACAACCATCCTGCTGATCATCGCATTGGCCCCGCTGGTCGGCTGCGTGCTGGCCGGGTTTCTCGGCCGATTCCTCGGCCGCGCCGGTTCCCACACGGTCACCATCCTCGGCGTGGCGCTTTCCTGCGCGCTGTCGTTCTACGTGCTTTATCAGCTCACCCTCGGCGGTGCGACCGAATATAACCAGAACATCTACACCTGGTTCCAGATCGGTCACTTCAATGCCAGCGTGGGCTTCCTGGTCGACCGACTGACCGCGATGATGCTGGTGGTGGTCAGCTTCGTGTCGCTGCTGGTGCACGTCTACACCATCGGCTACATGGCCGACGACGACGGTTATCAGCGCTTCTTCAGCTACATCTCGCTGTTCACGTTCTCGATGTTCATGCTGGTGATGAGCAACAACTTCATGCAGCTGTTCTTCGGCTGGGAAGGCGTGGGCCTGGTGTCGTACCTGCTGATCGGCTTCTGGTACAAGCGGCCGACGGCCATCTTCGCCAGCCTGAAGGCCTTCCTGATCAACCGCGTGGGCGATTTCGGCTTCCTGCTCGGCATCGCGGCGGTCCTGTATTTCCTGGGTACGTTCGATTACGCCACGGCGTTCGGTGCAGCTCCCACCCTGGTCGGCAAGACACTGCAGATCACGGCGAACACGCATTGGGATGCGGCCACGGTGATCTGCATCCTGCTGTTCATCGGTGCGATGGGCAAGTCCGCACAGGTGCCGCTGCATGTGTGGCTGCCCGACTCGATGGAAGGCCCGACGCCGATCTCTGCCTTGATCCACGCAGCCACGATGGTGACCGCCGGTATCTTCATGGTGGCGCGCATGTCGCCGCTGTTCGAGCTGTCGGAAGGCGCACTCAGTTTTGTGCTGGTGATCGGTGCCACCACGGCGCTGTTCACCGGCTTGATCGGTATCGTGCAGAACGACATCAAGCGGGTGATCGCGTATTCGACGCTGTCGCAGCTCGGTTATATGACCGTCGCGCTGGGCGTGTCGGCGTATAGCGGCGCGGTGTATCACCTGATGACCCATGCGTTCTTCAAGGCGCTGCTGTTCCTCGGCGCCGGCTCGGTGATCATCGCGATGCACCATGAGCAGGACATGCGCTACATGGGCGGCCTGCGCAAATACATGCCGATCACCTGGATCACGATGTGGATCGGTTCGCTGGCATTGTGTGGTGTGCCGTTCTTCGCCGGCTTCTACTCGAAGGATTCGATCATCGAGGCAGTCGGCCTGTCGCATCGCTGGGGTGCAAGCTACGCGTATTTCTGCGTAATGGCCGGCGCGCTGGTGACGGGGTTGTACACGTTCCGCCAGATGTACCTGACGTTCCATGGCAAGGAGCGTTTTACAGTCCTTGAACATCATGAGCACGTGCACCACAACGAGCATCACGACGATCATGGTCACCATGAGCCGGGTGTGCTGGATCATGCGCCGAAGGAATCGCCGTGGGTGGTGACGCTGCCACTGGTGCTGCTGGCGATCCCGTCGCTGTTGGTCGGTTATGTCACGGTCGGGCCGATGCTGTTCGGCAACTGGTTCGGCAGCGCGATCCATGTCAACGAGGCGAACAACGTGCTGGCCGAACTGGGGCGCGATTTCGACGGTTCGCTCGCGATGACGTTGAAGGGGTTCTGGCAGTTGCCGTTTGGCCTGGTTGCGCTCGCTTTCGCGATTACCACGTACATCTACCTGTTCAATCCGGCGATGGCCGGCAAGATCAAGTCCGCGCTGAAGCCGTTGTGGACGATCCTCGACCGCAAGTATTGGGTCGACGATGTCTACTTCGCGGTGTTTGCGCGTGGCGGGGTCAGGCTCGGTCGGTTGTTCTGGAAGGCGGGCGACACGGCGGTTATCGACGACACCATGGTGAATGGTTCGGTGAGCATGATTCACCGCATCGCCGCCATCATGCGTCGCCTGCAATCGGGTTATCTCTATCACTACGCATTCGCGATGATTCTTGGCCTGATCCTGCTGCTCGGTGGGTACTGGCTCTTTGGTTCCGGGCTGGTTGTTTCCGGTCTCGTCGGGCAATAAGGGAAGCAAGCACACATGTTCAATCACTTGCTCAGCCTGCTGATCTGGCTCCCCATCGCCGGTGGCATTCCGGTGCTGCTTGCCGGCGCCAGCCGGCCCAACCTGGCACGCTGGCTGTCGCTGCTGGTAGCCGTGCTGACATTTGTACTCAGCCTGTTTCTACTGGTGCAGTACCACCCCGACGCGGGCGGCATGCAGGTCAACGAAAGCTATCTGTGGATCGCCTCGTGGGGCGTCCATTACAGCCTGGCGGTTGACGGCATCTCGGTGGCGCTGATCCTGATGTCGACGTTTGTCGGCATCCTGGTCATTGTCGGCGCGTGGCAAGTCATCCAGGACAAGCCCCACCAGTACATGGCCGCGATGCTGATTCTGGAAGGCCTGCTGATCGGCGTGTTCTGCGCCACGGACGCGCTGCTGTTCTATGCGTTGTTCGAGGCGATCCTGATTCCGATGTTTATCCTGATCGGTATCTGGGGTGGCCCGCGTCGGGTGTATGCGACGCTGAAGTTCTTCATCTATACGTTCTTTGGCTCGGTCTTCATGTTGATCGCGCTGCTGTATCTGTATCAGCAGGCGCACACGTTCGACATGGCCACGCTGGCGGCGCTGCCGCTGACGATGCAGGAGCAGACTTGGGTCTTCTTCGCGTTCCTGATCGCATTTGCGATCAAGGTGCCGATGGTGCCGGTGCATACCTGGTTGCCGGATGCCCACGTGGAGGCGCCGACCGGTGGCTCGGTGGTGCTGGCAGCGGTGATGCTGAAAGTCGGCACGTACGGAATCCTGCGCTTCATCCTGCCGATCACGCCTGACGCGGGTGCGCACTATGCGTGGCTGGTGATCTTGTTGAGCCTGATCGCGATCGTCTATATCGGCTATGTCGCGCTGGTGCAGGAGGACATGAAGAAGCTGGTGGCGTATTCCTCGGTGGCCCACATGGGCTTCGTCACGCTGGGCATCTTCATCGCGTTCATGCTGGTGCGCGAGCCGGGCTATGGCGACATGGCGCTGCTGGGCATGCAGGGCGCGATGGTGCAGATGATTTCGCACGGCTTCGTCTCGGGCGCGATGTTTACCTGCATCGGCGTCATGTACGACCGTTTGCACACACGCCAGATCAAGGATTACGGCGGCGTCATCAACGTGATGCCGTGGTTCGGTTTCTTCTATGTGCTGTTTGCCATGGCCAATTGCGGCCTGCCGGGCACCAGCGGGTTTGTCGGCGAGTTCATGGTGATCCTGGCCAGCTTCAGTGCGAACCCGTGGATCGCACTGTTTGCGGCGTTCACTCTGGTTATCGGTGCGGCGTACACGTTGTGGCTGGTCAAGCGCGTGCTGTGGGGTGAGATCACCAATCCACACGTGGCCGAGATGAAAGAAATCAACGGTCGCGAGACGTTCGTGCTGGCCGCATTTGCCGCCGCGGTGCTCGTACTCGGCGTCTGGCCGCAGCCGCTGGTCCACCTGATGGGCACTTCGGTGTCGCAGCTGGTGCAGCAGCTCGCCATCCACAAGATTTGATCGGGATCCAACATGCCCACCCTGAATGACATCCTGATCCTGCTGCCGGAGTTCTATCTGGTGGCGGCGGCGTGCCTGCTGTTGTTGCTGGACGCCTTCATGAAGCCCGAGCAGCGCCCGACGCTGCACTGGCTTGCGATCGCCGTGCTGCTGGTGACGATCTACCTGGTGATTGCTGGTCAGCCGGAGCAAAGCGTGACGGCGTTCGGCGGCATGTTCGTGCGCGATCAGGTGTCCGAGATCCTCAAGGTCTTCGCACTGGGCACGACTGCGATGATATGTGTCTACGCGCGGCCGTATCTGATCGATCGCAAACTGTTCATTGGCGAGTTCTACACGCTGCTGATCTTTGCCGTGCTCGGCGTCATGCTGCTGGTTTCGGCGGGCAACTTCGTCACCCTGTACCTGGGGCTGGAGTTGATGTCGCTGTCCTCGTATGCGCTGGTGGCGTTGAACCGCGATTCGAAATTGCCATCCGAGGCGGCCATCAAATATTTCGTGCTGGGCGCACTGGCCTCGGGCATGCTGCTGTACGGCATGTCGATGGTTTACGGCGCCTCCGGCATGGGCGGCACGCCAAGTCTGGATCTGGCGCAACTGCACCACGTGATGGCGTACACCCGGGCGCCGAACCTGCTGCTGTTCGGGCTGGTCTTCATGATCGTCGGCATCGGTTTCAAGCTGGGTGCCGCGCCGTTCCACATGTGGATTCCGGACGTCTATCAGGGCGCACCGACTCCGGTCACCACGTTCATTGCGTCGGGCTCGAAGCTGGCCGCGTTCGGCATGGCTTACCGCCTGCTCAGTTCGGGCATGGGTGACCTGTCGCAGCATTGGCAACTGATGCTGGGGGTGCTGGCGGTGCTGTCACTGGCGATCGGCAACCTGGTCGCGATCGTGCAGACCAACCTCAAGCGCATGCTGGCCTATTCGACCATCTCGCACATGGGTTACCTGCTGTTGGGTCTGGCGGCTGCCGGCCCGGAAGGTTATGCCGCGGCGATGTTCTACGCGCTCAGCTATGCAGTGATGAGCGTGGCCGCGTTCGGCGTGATCCTGGCGCTGGCGCGTTCGGGTTTTGAATGCGAGGAGATCGCCGACCTGAAGGGACTCAATCAGAAGTCGCCGTGGATGGCGTTCCTGATGCTGCTGATTATGTTGTCGCTGGCCGGCGTGCCGCCGCTGTTCGGTTTCTGGGCCAAGGCGCTGGTGCTGGAAGCGGCGATCCATTCGCACATGATGTGGCTGGGCATCGTGGGTATCGTGTTTGCAATCATCGGCCTGTATTACTACCTGTATGTCATCAAGGTGATGTACTTCGACAAGCCGGCCGAAGGCAGCGTGTTGCAGTCGAAGCCCGATGTGCCATTGCGTGTGGTGCTTTCGCTGAATGCACTGTCGCTGCTGGTGCTGGGTTTGTACTGGGGTCCGTTGTTTGCGTGGTGCAGGCACGCATTCGGCCTTTGATGTCTTGTGTACAGCAGTGGTGATATGACACTGCGTAGTGATTAATTGTTGAATAGTTGACGTTGAGGCTTGCAAGAAACTGGCCACCCCGTTAGACTCTTCGGACTCTGATGCGGGGTGGAGCAGTCTGGCAGCTCGTCGGGCTCATAACCCGAAGGTCGCAGGTTCGAATCCTGCCCCCGCTACCAGATCTTTCTTGGTGCAAGAAAGCCTCCTCGTGAGGCTTTTTTGTTGGGCGCACGGATGCGTCGCGAGTGGTTGCCCCGGCAATCCCGCGTTGGAAGGAGCGACACGAGGAGGGACATCGGCGAGATAAGGAAATGGGCCGTTGGAGCCCATTTTTTGTTTCTGCCGCTCGGATAAAGAGTGGTCTGGGAGAACGAGCCCATGGATACATACGCACTGACACAACGCTTCACCGGGGTCTTGGCCGATCTGGGCCTGGAATGCCTTGGCGTGGAGTTCACCCCGTCGCACGGGCAGAGTACCCTGCGGGTTTACCTGGACTTGCTTGATAAGAGCGGGCTCGGCAAAAGCGGGCTCGACGAGGATGGCGTACGTCGCGAAGTCGGCGTCGAGGATTGCGAAACGGCCAGCCGCGAGCTATCTGCGCTGCTCGATGTCGAGGATCCGATTCCCGGCCACTACGTGCTGGAGGTTTCCTCGCCTGGCCTCGATCGACCGCTGTTCACGGCCGCGCATTTCGCGAAAGTCAGCGGACAGGAAGTGAAATTGCTGCTGAAGGCGCCGCTGGAAGGGCGTCGTCGCCTGCGCGGCAAGCTGGTTGCGGTGGAAGGCGAGCGGATCACGCTGGA
>JBAPPP010000643.1:0-5517 GCA_049280175.1 Rhodanobacter sp. | reverse complement strand
GCGTAGGAGGCACATGCTTGAGGGCGGCTCCGCGTTTTCACACAGCCTGGGTCGGAAGCCGCCCCACCGTTGCTGACCCCAACCGTCAAGTCGCTCAAACGCCAAACTTAGCCTAAGCCGTAGCTTCGTCGAATCCGTAGCTGAGCCCGAACAAGCTTTGCTGTCTGCCAATTTCGCCCCGCTTCGTCAGGAAATGATCTTGAGCTCTCCCCGTGCGGAGCGCGTTGGCGAACCTACGAAAATGCTGTTTCGACAAAAATGAATTGCTGTGTCGGCTTATTGATGCAGATATCGGATCGGACTATCGTGCACGCCATCGAGTTCCTATCCATCCGCTCCCGCGTTTGCGATGCGCAGATCCCGACGATCAGGCAACCAGAATGACTCCGGCCGATATCGAATTCGGTGCGGTCGATCTGGAGATCGCTCCTCTAACGAATTTGCTCATTGCGCTGGCTCAACGGCATGCCTGCGCAGGAAGGTGCTCGCTTCCACGTAGTGGACGCCACGGAGCCGTATGTCCGATCGGCGTCAAAGCCAATCAACTATTTTTTTGGAGTAACCCATGAGTGCATCACAAAAAGTTGTCGTCGTTACCGGCGCGTCGCAAGGCATCGGCGCTGAAGTCGTAAAGGCGTTTCGAAAGCTCGATTACCGCGTTGTCGCAACGTCGCGTTCGATCAAGCCATCGGACGACCCGAACATCCTCACGATAGCGGGTGATATCGGTGATCCGGCGACCGCCCAGCGTGTCATTTCCGAGGGTGTCGCGCGATTTGGCCGGATCGACACGCTGGTGAACAACGCCGGCATCTTCATCGGCAAGCCTTTCACCGAGAACAGCACCGAAGACTATAACGCCGTCATGAACGTGAATATGGCTGGCTTCTTTCACATCACCAAGCTCGCCATCGCCGAAATGGAAAAGCACGGGAGCGGCCACGTGGTTACTGTTACCGGCAGCATCGACAACGGTATCAGCGGCGCGCACATGACACTGGCGGCGATGACCAAGGGCGGCTTGAACGCCGCCACCAGGACGCTGGCGATTGAATACGCCAAGCAAGGCATCCGTGTGAATGCCGTGGCGCCGGGCGTCACCAAGACGCCTATGCATGCCGAGGAATACCACGAAATGCTCGGCGGCTTTCATCCGCTGGGCCGCATGGGCGAAGCGAGCGAAGTCGCCAGCGCCATCGTGTTTCTGGATACGGCCGAGTTCATCACGGGAGAAATCCTGCACGTCGACGGCGGCCAGAGCGCCGGCCGATAAGGGACGCCAACGGAGCCCTTTGCGTCTATCGCGAAGGGCTTCGCATCAGCCGAAAGTGCATCGCCACCAACACTGATATCTCCAGGTCGTTCCCTGCGATAGCAGGACAGTGTTGCCGCGATTCGGGCCGGCATTTTCTGCGTGGCCACAGGAAACGAAATGCAAACCACATCGAGCCAGGCGGCGCAGCGGGCGTCACTGGCTGTGCTGCTAGCCAGCAGCTTCGCCTTCATCATCGTCCAGCTGGACGTCACCATCGTCAACGTCGCGCTGCCCAGAATGGGCGCGGAGCTGGGCGCCGAAGTGAGCACATTGCAGTGGGTGATCGATGCCTACACGTTGGGCTTCGCCACCTTCCTGCTGTCAGCCGGCGTGATGGGCGATAAATTCGGCTCCAAGCGCGTGTTCATGAGCGGCTTCGCCCTGTTTACGCTGGCCTCCATCGCCTGCGCGCTGGCGCCGTCGGCGATGGCCCTCAACGTGGCGCGGGCCGCGCAGGGAGTGAGTGCGGCGCTGCTCGTGCCCAGTTCGCTGGCCATCCTCAATGCCACGTATGCCCACGATAAAAACATGCTGGCCAAGGCGATCGGCTGGTGGACGGCCGCCGGTGGCGTATCGATCGCAGCCGGCCCGCTGATCGGCGGCGTGCTGCTGTCGATGGCCGGGTGGCGCAGCATTTTCTGGGTCAATGTTCCGATCTGCGTGATCGGCTTTGCGCTGACGTATTACGTCGTGCCGCGTACGGTGCGCACGGAATCGTCGCGCCACTTCGACTTGCCGGGCCAGTTGCTTTCGGTGCTCGCGCTGATCGGCTTTATTGGCGCGGTAATCGAGGTTCACGCACTGGGTTTTTCCAGTCGGGTGGTGGAAGGTGGCTTTGTGCTGGCCTTCATCGCTGGTGTTGCCTTCCTGATGGTCGAGCGCCGCGTGCGGGCGCCGATGCTACCGCTGACACTGTTCCACAGCATGAGTTTTTCGGGTGCCGTGATGTTTGGCGTGCTCGCCAATTTCACCTACTACGGCGTGATCTTCGTGCTCAGCTTCTACCTGCAAAAAGTGCGCGGCTATTCGGTGATCGAGACTGGCCTGACCTTCCTGCCGCTGACCGGGATGGCCTTCTTCTCCAACATAGCCGTGGGCCGCCTGTCGGCACGCACCGGACTGCGTGCGCTCATGGTGGGTGGTGGCTTGATCGGTTGCTCCGGCTACGCGCTGCTCGGCATCTTCGGCATCTCGGACCATGCGACCTTCCTCGACATGCTGGCGGGCCTCGCGCTGATCCCGATCGGCATGGGCTTCGCGGTGCCGGCCATGACGACATCGATTTTGTCCAGCGTCGAGCGGCACCAGGCGGGGACGGCGTCGGCCGTGTTGAACACGGCGCGCCAAGTGGGCGGCGCAACCGGGGTGGCCATCTTCGGCGCTGTCGTGGCGAGCGGCACTGGCGCGGCCGTCATGGGTGGCGTCCGGAGCGCATTGCTGATCTCGGCAGCACTCTTGCTGGTAGCGGTTGCCATTGCGTTCTGGAGCCGCGCCGGAGCGACGACGCCGGCGGAACAGCGCGCAAAACTTTTCCCCGACGCTGGGTGAAATGTAACGCGCAGTCAGAAGTTACACATTGTCCCAATACGGGGGTGATCCGATCGCATCAACAAGGAAGGCCGAGACCTCGCGCACCTTTTGAGACCGAAGTCTGTTCTCAGGCGAGAGAATTTGAATGTATAGCTCATCAGCGTACGCCGAGATGTTCCAGTCGGTCAGCAAGCTCACAAGCTTCCCCTCCTTAAAGCTTGTCGGAGCGAACAGCCAGCTGGGGAACAGCACGATTCCGCGCCCCGCCAAAGCGGCGGACACCAAAACCTCCGAGCTATTGCTTCGCAATGGACCGCTCACATCGACCGGCACAAATTTCTCTTTGGAAGAGCGCCTGAAATTCCACTTCTGCGATTCTTGTGGGCCCTTTAACACCAGGCAACTGTGCCGTAAAAGGTCTTCCGGGGTTTGCGGGGTGCCGTGCAAAGCCAGGTATTCAGGGCTCGCGGCAAGCAAATATCGATGAGTGCTCACGACCTTGCCAATCAGCCCCGAATCCACAAGTCGCCCCACACGAATGGTGATGTCCGCCCCTTCTTGCACCGGATCGATGAAGGCATTGGTGAGGGTGAGTTCTACCGACAGATCAGGATATTGGGCTTGCAGCTGGTTGACCAGTTTGGCGATATGGAGCCTGCCAAGCGCTTCTGGGGCATTGATCCTGACCAGTCCCCGGATCCCGGGGTTCCTGTTGGCGAGCTGATCTGCAGCGCTATCCAACAGCTCTACAGCCTCACGTACCTGCGCGTAGTAGTGTTCCCCTTGCTCGGTGAGCCGGACGGCACGCGTGCTCCTGTAAAAGAGCTGCTGTCCCAGCTCCTTTTCCAGAGATGCAATAAATCGCGACACCGACGAGGCGGGGACCTCAAAGTGCCGCGCAGTGGCGAGAAAACTGCCCGTCGCTGAGACCATCAAAAAATAGCGTAGGGCCTGGACGTTCATATCTCTCCCTAAGGTCTGCTCCGGGTGGAAGCGAACCTTTCGCCAAATATCTGATAGAGGCCCAGCTTGAACTAGCCCCGAGGAGAGAAGAATACTCCGATCCCCTTTCTTCAAAGCCGACAGGTCAAGCCGCGTCAACGACGTATCGCCTCATCGATAGCGGGTATATTGGATATGGATGAAATCGTCGACGCCGTGGTCTTTGTCGCCGAAGCTTCGCGCGTGACCGGTGAAACGGTACGTGTGGACAGTGGCGGCCATTTGGAGAAATGGTGATGAGCGCCAGAAACGTAACGAGCGAAGAGCAATTGGTTTCACTTGAAGCCATCAGGAATCTACGCGTCCTCTACTGCCATCATTTGGACAGTGGACGGATCGACTCCCTCACCAGGCTGTTTACCGAAGATGCCGTTCTTCAAGTGGATCGAGGCCTCTGGAGAGGTCGTGAAGAGATCCGCGCGGGCCTGTCTACAGCCTTCGCTGAGTACGACGTTGAACAGCGCGGCACCTACCCCTTTGTGCACCTGGTTTCCAACCAGTGGGTTGAACTGCTGGACGAAAACCGTGCTGAGGGTCGCTGCCACATGCAGTTCTTGCTGACCGAACGCGCCGCCGAGATGAACCCACTGGTACTCATGGGTATCTATGCCGACGAGTATCGCCGAGTCGATGGCCAATGGCTGATCAGCCGCACGCGGCTAGACGTCATCTGGCCAAAGCCCGACATCGCAGGTGGTGAACCCGGCAACGGCCTCGTACTACCGTCCTGATCCCCGCTATGCCGCCTTACCGTGGAAGGGCGAAGAAGTCCTGCGACGTGTGACTTCTTCGCTTTTTCCTTTCCGTGGCGCGTCAAAGCTTTGCGAAGAATCTGCACCGCCGCCATCGCCTGGTTCGATCGAATATTGGGAAATCCTATAACCAGCCTTGCGTGACTCGACACTCGTTGACCAACGCATCGATAAGTGCGTTCGCTACTCATAGCGACTCCATCGTACATGGCGGATCGCGCACCCTTAGGGCAAGGCGTTTTCCACCGTCGACCAAGGGCATAAAAGCCTGTCCAAACCCGTAAAACGCTGCAACGTTGATCAACGCAAACAAGAACAACACCGGATAGGATGTGGTCCAGTACGCGGCGCTGAAGCTTCGGCTAGGCCGACTACACCGCCGACGAGAGCCCAGAGACTGTTGATACCTACCGACCTGCGTTCGGGCGGGCGCGCGCGTCGCGTTGATGGTTATCGTTACCTACATCACTTGACGGGTTCGGAGAGTGGCTTTCCTTTTTCGACGATATACGTCGAAACTTCCGACGCCTTGTCGCGGCCAACATTCTTCACGTTGTGGACCACGCCCTTCGGAATGAAGAGAGCACCGCCGGCCTTGAGCGTCACGGGGGCGCTGCCTTCCAGACTGTACTCAAGCGTGCCATCAAGAACGTAGACAACCTCTTCGCCGGGGTGCCTGTGATTGGGAACGGTCATTCCTGGATCGATGTCGATGCGCACTTCGACAGCCTCCCATCCAGGGACACTGATGTCGTGCCGCTGCAGCTCAGTACGATGGACTCCTGGCTGCTGCGCCAGTGCCAGTTGCAGCACGAGGGTGCCTGCAAGTGCCAGTGCTAACTGGGCGATGACTCGAGTCGTTTTCATGGCAGATCCTCAATACTCTATGTGTCGGCAAGCGGTGCGCTTCCCCTCACC
>JBAPPP010000642.1:0-7215 GCA_049280175.1 Rhodanobacter sp. | reverse complement strand
AGCCTTGGGCATAGTCGCAGCCGATGTTTTGCAAGAACGTCGGAGGTATCTGCGATGCATTCAGAGCGGCTTGCACCTGCTTTATCAGTCCGGCGCTGGCATGATATCGGGAGCTAGAATAACCAGGACCCGTAAGGGACGTTCATTAGCCCCGAGGGAATTCAATCATGGCAAACCTTAATTTCAGTTGTGTGTCGTGCGGTAAATGTTGCCACGACCTTCGTCTGCCGCTTACCTGGCAAGAGGCCACCGACTGGCTTGCGCGCGGGGGCGCCGTCGAACTCCTGTGCGAGGCATTGCCGTGGCTTGAAGAGCCGGATCTGTCGAATTTGCAAGCGCAACACAAGCGCCGCCGGTCCTTTCCCACGATGAGCGGGGACCTTCCCATTCGTGTGATCGTGGTATTGACGGCCGTCTACACCGGTGCCTGCCCAAACCTCGATGCGGACTTCCGTTGCCGCATTTACGAGATCCGGCCCCACGTGTGCCGCATTTACCCCGCCGAGATCAATCCATTTATCGCGCTTTCGCCCGCCAACAAGCTCTGTCCCCCGGAGGCATGGACATCGGCCGCGCCGTTGTTGCGTGACGATACGATCGTCGATGACGAAACGCGATCGCATATTGCGCAATCACGTCGCGACGATGAGCATGAAGCGCCCTCGAAGCAGGCGCTCTGTGCCTTGCTGGGAATCACTAGCGCCGGACTCAGCAGCGAGGGATTTGCTGTCCATGTCCCGCCGGCGGATCAGCTCCTCAACGCACTTCGTGCGGGTCCGCAAGACGTCGATCAGGAAAATCTCCCGTCCTGGACACTCGTGTCAAATCAAGCGAACACCATCAATGCATTGACACAGGCGGGCGCCAACGCCGACCTTACCTCCAGCAACTCCTCGGGGTTAACCCGGTACATCGGATTTCGTGCTGACGCCCCGAACGTATGATTGGCGGGCACAACGCCTTTTCCCAACGAAGTGAATAATGACTCTTGCCACGTCGGGCTCTTCGGCCAGCTCTGGAAGAGCTGGCGCATAGCTGGACCATTCATTCGCTAGCGACACCTTGCATGGATAAAAGGTTCGCCTGGAGCACGATTTCCATTTCAGCGGCTGACATCGGCCTGCCGAGATACCAGCCTTGGGCATAGTCACAGCCGATGTTTTGCAAGAACGTCCATTGTTGGACGTTTTCCACGCCTTCGGCGATCACTCGCATACGCAGAGTATGTGCCATCACCACAATGGCTGACGCGATCTCCATCGCGCCTGTTTCTTCAGGCACGCCCTGCATGAGGCTTTGGTCGATCTTCAGAAGCTCGACCGGGAAGTGCCGCAGGTAGGCCAGGGAAGAGTAACCCGTGCCAAAGTCATCGATGGCAAGCCCGATGCCCAGCTCGCGCAACGCCATCAAGATCTCTGTTGCCGCCGCCCCATGCTCCATCAGCGCACCTTCGGTGATCTCCAGGTCCAGTAGTTGCGGAGGTATCTGCGATGCATTCAGGGCGGCTTGCACCTGCTTTACCAGTCCGGTGCTGGCGAGCTGGCGGGGCGAAAGATTCACGGCCATTCGCACGGGCGGCAAGCCGGCCGCAAGCCATGCGGCGAGTTGTTGGCAGGCGGTATGCAGCACCCAGCGCCCGATCGGTTCGATCAGCCCGGTTTCTTCAGCAAAGGGAATGAACTGGGAGGGGAGAATCAGCCCCGAGCTACTTTGCCAGCGAATCAACGCCTCCACGCCGGTGATGCGCCCCGACGACACATGAACCTGCGGCTGGTAGACCAGCACGAATTCCTCTCGCTCCAGTGCACGGCGCAGGGATGTACCCAGTTGCAGCAGATGACTTGCCTGCTCGGTGAGCGATGCACTGTAGAAACCAAATGCGTTACGGCCACCTTGCTTCGCCCGATACATCGCGGCGGCAGCATTTTTTAGCAGTGTCACGCCGTCGTTCCCGTCGTCCGGATAAAGGCTGATGCCGACGCTTGCCCCTACGAATAGGTCCTGTCCGTTCAGTGTGAACGGCTGTGCCATTGCGTTCAGGATGCGGGCCGCTGCTGCGGAAGCCGCGGTGGGATCGGCGTGTCCGCTCAACAGGATCACAAACTCGTCGCCGCTCAAGCGGGCCACGGTATTTGCCGCCGGGGTACAACCAAGCAGTCGCTCCGCCACCGCTCTCAGTAGTTGATCACCGACGGGATGACCGAAGCTCTCGTTGACACGCTTGAAGTTGTCCAGGTTGACCAACAGTATCGCGAGCTTGGCGTCGACGTGCTGTGCGATGGCGTGCTGCAGCCGATCGATCAGCAAGCGGCGATTGGGCAAGCCGGTGAGTGGCTCATGATGAGCAAGAAAGTCGAGATCACGGGTGCGCCGCTCGACCGCGCGCCGCAGAGTGTAGATCCAGATCAGCAGGGCTATCCCCGCCAGTGTTCCGGTGAGCAATCCATAGCCGAAGATGCGGGCGTAGGGGGTGAAATCGACCGGTTGTCCCATCCATTTGCGGTGTAGGGCAGCCTGTTCGTCGTCAGTGATCAAGGCCATGCCGCGCTCGACCATGGTCAGCGTCGCTGTATCGCCCTTGCGCACGCCGCGGCGAAACTCTCCCGAATAGTAGTCAAAGGCCTTGGTGAAGTGATTGCCCCCGGCTAGCCGATACAAGTAGTAATCGGCCGGGTATTCGTCCATGCAGAAGATCCTGATCTCCCGTCGGGCTGCTGCCGCGATCAAATCCGCATAGCCCGCGAATGCGCGTACGCTGCCGATGCCGTCATCATGCAACCGCTCCACACAGGCGTCGCCACGTTCTACGCCAACCTGGAAGCCCTTGAGCGAAGAAGAGTCACTGATGCCCTTGATGCCCGCATCGGAATATATACCGGCGGTGACACGCGTAAATGGCGCCGAGAAGTCGTACAGCGCTTCTCGCCCCGGCGTCTTGAAGATCATTTCGATCACGTCCGCCTGGCCACCCAGCAACCGCTGTTGCGCATCGGCCCAGTTCGTTGCGATCAACTCGACCTTGATGCCGGTTTTCTTTTCCCACAGTTGCCACACGTCGACTACATAGCCACGCGGCTTACCGTCCGAGCCTAGAAAGAGATAAGGCGGATAGTTGTCATCGCCGACCACGCGCACGGTGGTCGCCCGCGCGGTCAGGGAAAGCGCAAGAGACGCCGCGACCAGGATCCCCAAAAGAGCTTTGAGCACCGCACCTCCTGCCTTTAGCTACCTGGGGTCCATGGGGTCGAACACGGTTTGTCCTTCTCACGCCAAACGAGTATCACCGGGCTATCGGCTGCGTGCCACCTTTCATGAGGTCGCTGCCTCGGGTGGTGACTGACGTACCGATCGACCTTAAGCGGCCAGAATGGACCGAAATTGCGCGCCGGTGGCTTCAGGATGCAGTAGCACCAGTCGTGCCCCAGCCTGCTTGCGTGCGGCGGGCAGGCAACACTGGCCGTCCGCGGTAATCACGACCAAAGGCGCGGAGGCCTGTGTGTCCGGCAGCTGACGATAAACTTGGCCATGCTTTGGCCCGCCGGCGATAATGTATTCGAAGAACGTATCCATGAGAGCTTGCTCGATGAGGGGACGGCGAGCAACAGGCATGCACGACCCGCACCAGTAGCTCCTTGCTTCTCGTGCGGTGCATCACAGTTTTTAAAGAGACTCGATCAGGCATGCGGTCGCAGCCGACCGGAGCCATCCGTCAGCGGCTCTGAGCTTGGCGTTCTGCAAATGTTTTAAGGGCATCCAATGTCCGTTCGTTTTCATCTTTGAACAGGCGAATGATGACTGCTCTGGCGAGTTTGACGGGTCCGTGGAAGGTCAAGTCAAGGGACCGTCGCACGCGCACGACATCGGCGGACTGAATGAGATCGCAAGCGACGTGGATCCCGACCACTCCGCAGAAGCGTGGCCTCAACGTCATGGGTTGTTCGAACGCCACTCGTGCGTGCGGTACGAGTTCAATGACGCGACCATGACGTACAGCGAAGGGGCCCGGCTCAACGTAAGTCGTGCCTACGCGGATGGGGCCATCGGAGATCGTTGTGGTGCCATGAAACGCTGTCGAACCCGGTAGCCAGGTGTCGTAAGCCCGCAGATCGGTGATGAGGGTAAACACCTGTTCCAGCGGGGCTCGTACATCGGTCTCGAAGTGCAGCTTTGTCATGTCGACTTTCCATGATCATCGAGTGCGTCGGGGCCGCATCGGCGACGATCAGGCTCCAGCGTGCAAGCCATGACTTGATGCGATGCATCGCGGGCATGCACGCTGTTGTCTCTCAAACCCATAGCAGCAAGTTGTCGGAGTGAGCGTTGTCAGGCACGTTCCTGTTTTTCGAGGTTCGAAACCGCTCCCCAGATAGCTGAGGCAAGGTCCCGCTGTGAAAAGGGCTTTTTGAGTCTGGGCAGGTCGAATGCCAAATTTCCGGGCAATTCGGCGTAACCGCTGGCAATGATGATGGGCAGTTCGGGGCGGAGCGTTCGGGCGCGTTGGGCAAACTGGGAACCCGTCATTACTGGCATGGCATGATCACTTATGACTACGTCGAAGTGTTGTCCTGACTGAAGTGTTCTAAGTGCTTGCTCGCCAGAATTTGATGGCGTGACGTGATGTCCGAGATCCTCCAGCTGAGCACACAGGGTTGCAAGTACGAGGGCATCGTCGTCGATGGCCAAGACATCAAGCGTTGCTTTCGGCAAATTTTCGGAAGGATCTGTCTGCTCTGCTTCAGCAGCTTTCGTTTCGGAATCCGCTGCCACCGGCAGCCACACCTCGATCTGCGTCCCTTCACCTTTTTTGCTCCTGACAATCAAACGTCCTCCGGACTGCTCCGCGAGCCCGTGGACCATGGAAAGGCCGAGGCCCGTTCCTTTGCCCACGCCCTTGGTGGTGAAGAAAGGTTCGGTCGCGCGGGCCAACGTTGCCTCATCCATGCCTTCCCCCTGATCGGCAACCACCAGTTTGATGAAATCGCCCTCCGGTAGTTTCGTGGAGTGGGTGAGGCCGACCGTTTCTCTCTGTGCCGAGATCGTTACCTGTCCGCCTTCAGGCATCGCGTCACGCGCGTTGACCAGCAGGTTCATCAACGCAAGCTCCAGCTGATTGTGATCCACGAAGACCAGCTGCAGGAACAAAGGAAAAGTCGTGGTGATGGTGATGTGAGAGCCCAGGGATCTCTGCAGCAAATCCGACATGCCGCGAACGAGTTCAGCCAGGTCCACGGGTACGGGGCGAAGCTCCTGCCTTCGGGCAAACGAAAGCATGCGCTCGGTGAGTGCCGCGCCGCGAAACGCGCCGGCCTTGGCATTCTCCACCAGGACATGAATCTTTGGATCATCTGGAACGCGGCGGCCAATAAGTTCGAGACTCGCGATGATCGCCATCAGGAGGTTGTTGAAATCATGGGCGACGCCGCCAGTCAGTTGACCGATGGACTCCAGTTTCTGAGACTGAAACAGCGCCTCACGGGCTCGATCAAGTTCCTCCGAAACCCTGCGCTGTTCGGTTACGTCACGCGTGACCTTTGCAAAGCCGGCCAGCTTGCCTTGGTCGTCCAAAATGCGGTCGATAAGGACGTGCGCCCAGAAACGGGTGCCGTCTTTGCGCACACGCCAGCCCTCGCTCTCGACTCGACCCAGGGACGAGGCCAGGCGGAGGTTTTTTTGTGGCTCGCCTTTTTTTCGGTCTTCCGTCGTGTAAAAACACGAAAAGTGCTCGCCCACGATTTCTTCTCGCGTATAGCCCTTGATCCGTTGGGCTCCTGGATTCCAGCTCGAGACATGGCCGGTTGTATCAAGCATGTAGATGGCGTAGTCAGTCACGCCTTGAACCAGCATCTTGAATTGGGCCTGATCGTCACGCAGGCTTTCTTCCGCTTCCCGTCGCTCGGTCAGATCACGCGTTACCTTGGCAAACCCGATGAGTTCGCCAGCATCGTTCCTGATAGGGTCAATCAACACATGCGCCCAAAAACGGGTTCCATTCTTGCGAACCCGCCATCCTTCACTTTCAAACCGGCCGTCTTGCACAGCACGTTCGAGAGCCAGGCTGGGTACCTCTGCGGCCCTGTCTTCTGCCGTGTAAAACCGGCTGAAGTGCGTGCCCACGACTTCGTCCTCTTTGTAGCCCTTGAACCGTTCCGCGCCGAGATTCCAGCTCACCACGTAACCATTCACATCGAGCATATAGATGGCGTAATCGACGATGGCCTGGACGAGTAGGCGATAGTTATTTTCGGGTGTGATGGGCATGAGTTGGCTCAATGGTTTGGGACATCTGCCAGGCAGATCGGGCGATATCCGGGTTTCCGGATGATACGTACGTCTGCAAACCTGAGGATATGTTCTAAAGACAGGTCATAGGTGATGCTCATGGGGTTGGCTGGAAGGGGGAAGGTGAGGGCGCGAATGCTGTGCCAGCCTCCATTCCGATCATTTCAGCCGCGAATGGCGGTAGGTTCTCACCCCCACGATCAAGCTTTAGTGACTGTTGAGCTTGCGAACACGGCATTTGCTCCAGCTTCCCCTACGCTCGTGGAGGCGGCGGCTGCCCCGTTGCGAGTGACCGAGTGGGCAGCGAGCATTTGCTTCAGTTCTTGCGCAGCCCCTGCGGACACCTGCTGGCAAGCCGGACAAAGGATGGCTAGTGTGGCTTCAGGCGACCCGGCCTGCCATGGCCGAGTTTGGTCTACACGGTGCAACCGGACATCAACGCCGCCTGTCAGGTAGTTGGACGTCATGAAGGCCACAGACACCGAGTCGCAAATCGCCGTCTTCCTCGGAAGATATACGCCCGCCATCGAGGGGCAGTTGCGCGACGCTCGCGCCAGGCTTCGCGCCATGTTTCCCCGTGGTTTCGAATTGGTCTTCGATACCTACAACGCCCTGGTGTTCGGCATCGGCCCAACGGAACGACGATTCGATTCGTTTCTTTCGGTGGTTGGGTATCCGAAATGGGTCACGCTGTTCTTTCTCAACGGTACCGACCTGCACGATCCCCACGGGCTCCTCGAAGGTCAGGGCAAGCAGGTCAGGAGCATCCGGCTCAAGCATCCGGCAGACATCAACACGCCTGAAGTCGAGGCGCTGATCGCGCAGGCGATGGCTCGCCATGAGTCGGCGCTTCTCACCGCTCCGCTCCTCACCACCGTCATCAAGTCGGTGATGGTCAAGCAGCGCTCACGGCGCCCCAGGTCGTAGACCACGACG
>JBAPPP010000641.1:0-1857 GCA_049280175.1 Rhodanobacter sp. | reverse complement strand
GGACGACGGGATGCACGACAAGCCGGTACTCGTCGATCAGGCCGGTCGCGACGAGTGACCGCGCGAACCGTGTGCCGCCATGCGCCAGCAGGTATCCCCCGGAGCGCTCCTGCTTGAGGCGCGTGACCGCTTCGGCCAGGTCGCCGGCGGCAATCGTCGTGTCGGGCCAGTCCGCGGACGCGAGTGAGTTCGAGAACACCATCTTGGGGATCTCGTTCATCGGCTTGGCGAACGGCCCGGCGGCGCTGGGCCAGAACGTGGCCCAGCCGGTGTAGGTCGCGGCGCCGATGAGGTGGGTGCCCGCGTTGCTCACGGTCTCGAGCGTCCAGGCGGCACCGTCCTCGGAGCGTCCCGCGGTGACCCAGTCGCTACTGCCGTCCGGTGGTGCGACGTACCCGTCGAGGGAGACGGACATCTTCAGGATCAGTGAGGCCATACGCTGCTTCCTTCCTGGATGAACCACCCGAGTTGCTGGAGTTGATTCCTGGTTCTCAGACTCCAGGCAACAGCGAAACTAGTCGCCTACCGGATCAGTCGCCGGACTGCCGGGTTCTCACGAAGGACCGAGCGCGTCAAGTGTCCTGGCGCTGACGAGCTGACTTCCGCTCCGGTCCGGCGGGCAGTGAGAGCAGCAGCGCCGCGACCAGACCCGGGTCGGCAACGGACCGGCACTTCATGCCGTGGCCGATTGACTGCTGCTTCTCGATCGGCAAGCAGCAGTCTGCGCTGGGGCCAGTGTCCGGGAATGACCCCTGAGTGGTGAGTCTGGATCGGCCGGAGCAGCGATGAGTCTTTGACGGTTTGTCAGTCTCTACGGCGAACAGGTCCATGGTGAGATGCGGCCGGAGCAAGGCCGCCGAGGAAGGAGTCATGAGATGACGCGTTACCTGATCTCGTTCGATCACGGCGCGATGGACCACATCCCCGATGAGGATTGGGGTGCCGTGGGCGAGGCTGTTCATGCGGTGGTCCAGGAGGCGAGGGATGCAGGCGTGTTTGTGTTCGCCGGCGGATGCAGTGAGGAGGTGAGCGTGATCGCCACCGACGGGACGGTCATCGACGCTCCGGACAACAAGGCGTACATCGGCGGAGTGACGATCGTCGACGTGCCCTCACGCGAGGACGCGCTGCAGTGGGCTGCCAAGATCGCCGTCGCCTGCCGCTGCGCTCAGGAGTTCCGCGAGATCATGCCCGACCCGGCGGTGGGCAACTGATCGAAGTCCCACAGGGCCGCCTCACGCGCCCAGGACTCCCGAACACAACTCTTAGATGATCGAGCCTTCAGAAACATTCGCTCACGACCTAGAGCCCGCCGTCTCTCCTTCTGGACCGAATCTGGACAGCGGCGGTTGCGTCTGCGCTCCTGGGCGCCAACCCGCTCGCTAAGGGGACTTCTACCCGGGCGACCTCCTCACGAATGTGCTGAGCATCAATACCGAGCTCTGGCCTCGTCAGTGCTGCTCCCTCACGAACGACCGGCCATGTAGCCGCGGCCTGGTGGCCGGCAGTCCGCTTCTCCTTCAGCCTTGCCGCCTTCGATAGCAGCAGTCCAGACGACGTGGCTGCCTGGGCGACCGAGCGGAAGTCACAGTTGTCTATACGAGAGTGAGAGTTAGAAGCCGTTCGACGGTGACGAGCACATGGGCGGACACCGATGGCTTCGGCGGCCACCTCGGCTCAGATGTGATGTACGGATACGACCTCGCACAGGACGGGAGCCGGGGTCCCGATCTCGGATAGCTCGGTCAGATAGGGCCTGGCGTCAGGGTTTTGGAGCATCGCGGTGAATGCCTCCTGGCTTTCCCATTGGGCGTAATTGACGACTTTCGTGCCATCGAGGCTGCGATGCACGTTCGC
>JBAPPP010000640.1:0-4367 GCA_049280175.1 Rhodanobacter sp. | reverse complement strand
GCCTGGGTTCGATCCGCATCCCGGCCAGCTATTGCGGTATCTACGCACTGAAACCAACGCACGGCGAGATTTCCGCACGCGGCCTGGTGCCGGCGGCGCGGCGGCTCGATGCGGTGGGGCTGCTCGCGCGTAGCGCAGATGATCTCACCGTACTTTTGCAGGTGCTGGCTGGTTACGACGCCGACGATGCGCGTTCGCGCCGACGCCGCGTCGCCTTTGCTTTGCCGGACTGGGAGCCGGGAAATCTGCGCACCGGACTGCTGCCGGACCTGGCGGCGATCGGGGTGCAGCCGGAAGTCATCGACGCGTTCGAGGCAGCGCTGGCGAAGTTGCCGCATGCGCTGGGCGATCGACGCACGGTCGATTTCGCCGACTGGAATTTCAGTCGTACCCGTCGCGCCGGCCTGCTGTTGATGGAGGCCGAGATGCTCAGCACGTTCGCCGAGGATCTGGCGAACACCCAGCACCCGGTATCCAGCCACTTCCGCAACATGCTCGATTTTGCGGCCAGCAAGAGCGCCGCCGACTATGCCGTGGCCGATCGTGTCCTCGACGCGGCCACCTTGAAGATGCGCCGGCTGTTCGCCCAGGTCGATGTGCTGGTATTGCCCACCACCCCGCAAGGTGCGTTCCCGCTGGACGGCCCGGCACCCGCTTCGCAAGCCGACCTGACCAGCTTCGCCAGCCTTGCGGGCTGCCCGGCGGTCAGCCTGCCGATGGGTACCTTGCCGAATGGCCTGCCCATCGGCTTGCAACTCGTCGGCGCACGGGGCTCGGATCTGCGTCTGCTGGAACTGGCATCGGTCTGCGCGGCGACACTGGATGTCGAGCCGACGTATCCGGTCATTGCCTGATTGTTGCGTAAGATACCGTGTCGATTGCAGCGCCGAATGGCGCAATGGCATTGGTTGCGACAACCCTCCAAGAATCTTCCATGACATGACAATACATTCGTTGCGGCCTCACTCCCACCTCGATGACCTCGAAGCCGAAAGCATTTATATCTTTCGCGAAGTGCTGGCCAGTTTTCAGCATCCGGTGATGTTGTATTCCATCGGCAAGGATTCCTCGGTCCTGCTGCATCTTTTGCGCAAGGCGTTCTATCCGGCGCGGTCGCCGATTCCGTTGCTGCATGTGGACACCACCTGGAAATTTCGCGAAATGATCGAGTTTCGCGAACAGGTGGCGGCGGCCGGTGACGTGGAAGTTCTGGTGCACATCAATGAAGACGGTGTGCGGCAGGGAATTTCGCCGCTGACCCATGGCGCCACGGTGCATACGGACGTCATGAAGACCGTCGCGCTCAAGCAGGCGCTGGACAAGTATGGTTTCGACGCGGCGATTGGCGGAGCCCGGCGCGACGAGGAAAAATCGCGCGCCAAGGAGCGCATCTTTTCGTTCCGCAATGCCCAGCACCGGTGGGATCCGAAAAATCAGCGGCCCGAGTTCTGGCACACGTACAACACGCGCATCCGCAAGGGTGAAAGCGTGCGGGTCTTTCCGCTGTCGAACTGGACCGAAATGGATGTGTGGCTTTACATCCAGCGCGAAAACATTCCGGTGGTGCCTCTGTATTTCGCCAAGCCGCGTCCGGTGGTGGAGCGCGATGGCGCACTGATCATGGTTGACGACGATCGTTTCACTTTGCGGGATGGTGAAGCCGTGCAGATGCGTGAAGTGCGTTTCCGCACCCTGGGCTGTTACCCGCTCACCGGCGCGGTGGAATCCTCGGCCGACTCGCTGACCAGGATCATCGAGGAAATGGCCGGATCGAGCAGCTCGGAACGGCAAGGGCGGGTGATCGACCAGGATCCCTCGGCGTCGATGGAGCGCAAGAAACAGGAAGGCTATTTCTGATGACGACGGCTCCGAAAACGATGGCGCCGGCTGAGGCGACTACTGAAACGCTGGACACCTTGCCCGCAAAGGGGCTGCTGCGCTTCATCACCTGCGGTAGTGTGGATGACGGCAAGAGCACCCTGCTCGGACGCCTGCTGTATGACGTCGGCATGGTGCCGGATGATCAGCTGGCCGCCCTGGCTCGCGACAGCCGTCGGCAGCATGCCGACGCTGGCGACGCGCTCGATTTCGCCTTGCTGACCGATGGCCTGGACGCCGAGCGCGAGCAGGGCATCACCATCGACGTGGCGTATCGCTACTTTCATACCGGGCGGCGCAGTTTCATTGTTGCCGACTGTCCGGGGCACGAGCAGTACACCCGCAACATGGCGACCGGCGCTTCCAACGCCGAGTTGGCGGTGGTGCTGGTCGATGCGCGCAAGGGGCTGCTGCCACAGACTCGCCGGCATACCTATATCTGTGGACTGCTGGGTATCCGGCAGGTGGTGCTGGCCGTCAACAAGATGGACCTGGTCGACTATGACCCGGCGATCTATGCGGCGATTGCCGAAGAGTACCGGGTGCTCGCGCAAGACCTCGGCATCGCGCGGGTGGAGTGCCTGCCGGTGGTCGCGCCGACCGGCGACAACGTCGGCGCACGTTCGTCGCGCATGAGCTGGTACGAGGGCCCCTCCCTGCTTGATCTGCTGGAGTCGGCCGACGTGTCGGTCGCCAGTGCGGCCGATTTCCGCATGCCGGTGCAGTGGGTGAATCGTCCTGATCACACGTTCCGCGGCTATGCCGGCACCATCTGCGGTGGTCGCGTGGCTTGCGGTGACGAGATCGTCGTGCAGCCCGGGGCGCAGCGCGCCCGCGTCGAACGCATCGTCACTGCCAGCGGGGATTTGCAGAACGCTGCGGATGGTCAGGCCGTGACGCTATGCCTGGATCGCGAGATCGACGTGAGTCGTGGCGATGTGATTGCCGACGCCTTGCGCCCGGCACCGGTTGCCGACCAATTCAATGCCCATCTGGTGTGGATGGGCGACGCCGTGCTGCTGCCCAACCGCACCTACTGGCTCAAGATCGGCACCCGCACGGTGAATGCCCGGGTGATGTCCATCAAGTACAAGGTGGACGTCAACAGCCAGGCGAAGCTCGCCGCGCGGCATCTTGAACTCAACGAAGTCGGGTATTGCACGATCGGCCTGGACGACGCGATTGCCTTCGAGGCCTACGCGACCAACCGCACCCTGGGCGGATTCATCCTGATCGACCGCCAGACCAATGCGACCGTAGCCTGCGGCATGCTGGACTATGCGCTGGGCCGGTCCTCCAACGTGAACTGGCAGCATGTCGATATCGACAAGGCAGTGCGCGCCACGAGCAAGGGGCAACATCCCCTGTGCCTGTGGTTCACCGGTCTGTCGGGCGCGGGCAAGTCCACGATCGCGAATCTGGTTGAGCGTCGGCTGCATGCGCTGGGCTATCACACCTATTTGCTGGATGGCGACAACGTGCGCCATGGCATCAACAAGGATCTCGGCTTCACGCCCGAGGCACGCGTCGAGAACATCCGCCGCATCGCCGAGGTAGCGCATCTCATGGTGGATGCGGGCCTGATCGTGCTGGTCAGCGTGATCTCGCCCTATCGCAGCGAGCGGCGCTCGGCACGGGAGCTGTTCGCGCAGGGCGAGTTCATGGAAGTGTTCGTGGATACGCCGCTGGAGGAATGCGAGAGGCGCGATCCCAAGGGTCTCTACCGAAAGGCGCGCGCCGGTACGATCCGCAACTTCACAGGTATCGATGCTCCCTACGAGCGGCCCGAATCGCCCGATGTGCATCTGCTGGCGGGAGGGCAGCATGCCGAGCATCTGGCCGAGCAGCTGACCGAGCGGCTACTTGCCGTGATTGCCGCTCCACTGGGCGAGACAGAGCAAGATGGCGGTGAAGCCGGCACATGAACGAGGCCAGCTGCCCCGCCTTCGTTATCTAGATGAGGTGGCGTGATGGGGAGATGGCCGCCTGGTTTTGAAAACGACGGGCATGCTCCGCGACCCACTCACGATGACCTATCTGCTCGCGCCAAACTGGCAACGCATCGATCTTCCTGGCGCCGACGTGGCGTTGCAGCCACGGTGGTTGGCGTCGGACGAGGCGGATGGGTTGCTTGCGGCGCTGCTGGCGACGATTCCATGGGAAACCCACCACATCCGCCTGTTCGGTCGCGAAGTCGCCTCACCACGGCTTAGCTGCTGGATCGGCGATGCCGGCACCGGCTACACCTATTCGAAAAGCCACTTCGAACCACGGCCATGGCCGGCGGCTCTGACGGCACTGCGTGGCCGCATCGAGACCGCATGCGATGCACGTTTCAACAGCGTGCTGGCAAATCTCTATCGTGACGGCAACGACTCGATGGGCTGGCACAGCGATGACGAACCGGAGCTGGGCGAGCAGCCGTTGATTGCGTCGCTGAGCCTGGGCGCCGAACGCGGCTTCCGTCTGCGTCGCAAGCTGCCGCGCGG
>JBAPPP010000639.1:0-3971 GCA_049280175.1 Rhodanobacter sp. | reverse complement strand
GCTGGGTGTGCGAATGGAGTAACGGCTTGCAACCTTGGTCTGTGATCCGTTGGCCTCCTTCCCACTGCCTTCGCGCTTCGATGCCACCGCCGTCCTTCCCTCATGGTTGTTTGCGCTTCATTGCCTTCGCCGCTCGATCCCTCTCCCTCACCGCTCGCCCTGAGCGTAGCGGAGAGGGAGAGGGATCGAGCGGTGAGGGAAGGAGAGCGAACGAAGAGGCACGAGGGCCGAGCCGTTCGGGTGGCCGTCATTGCGCGATAAAAAAGAACCCGGCCTCACGGCCGGGTTCTTCATGGACATCATCCGAACAGCTGCCTCTTTGCGCAGCCGTCTGTTTCCCTGATTACTGCACGGTCAGGGTAACGTCGTCGAGCGTGAAGTCAGTGTTGCCTGAGGAAGATGTCTCCTTGCCGGTGAACTTGATCACCACGGTCTGGCCGATGTACGGGGCAAGGCTCGCCGTGTGCACCGTGTAACCCGTGGCCGCATTGAGGCTTGTGAATGTCGCCAGCGTTGACAACACGGTGCCGGACGAATTCAGCACCTGCACGGTCAGCGTGTCGGCGGCTGTCTTCTTGGTCGAGTCGATATGCAGGTAGTACTGCAAGGTCGCGCTGGTCTTGCCGCTGGGAATGGCCACCGACTGTGAGGCCGTATCGGTGTGCGCAGCGCCATAGCCGTCAAGCCATGCGAACCAGGTACCCGCATGCGGGCTCTCGCTGCTGCCGCAGCTGGCGCTGGTGCAAAGCACACCAGACGATAGCGTCCACGGCGTCGCCTTTCCGGTTTCAAAGCCGGTGTTGACCAGCAACTGACTCGGGCTGCCGCCACTGCTGACGGTCACCGATTCCGTCTTGGAACTGGTGGCGCCGCTGACGCTGTCGGTCACGGTTTCGGAAACACTGTATGTTCCAGCCGCCGCATAAGTGTGGCTCGGATTCTGAGCAGTCGAGGTGCCGCTGTCGCCAAAGGTCCAGGAGTAGCCCGAAAGGGTGCCGCCCGAATCGGTGGACGAATCAGTGAAGTTGGCGGTCAGCCCACTGGTGGTGAAGCTGAAGTTGGCTGCCGGCGTACCGCCCGTACCGCCACCACCGCCACCGATGTTGGCGACCTCCTGGCTCATGATCAGGCTGCCGAAGCCGGTGGTGTAATCCCAGCCTGCGGCCGCCGTCTCACCACTATTGTTGCCCGAGGTGACGTCGTGGAACGTGCTCGCCGGCAACTTGTACAGCAGCGGCGCAGCGAAGCCGAGGGTGCTGCCCTTGGCCGCCAGCATGCGTGCCCATGAGCCGACGAACAGCGGTGAGGCCAGGCTCGTGCCACCGACCTGCTGATTGGCCTGGCCGTCCACGATGATCAGGGCGCCGCTATCCGGGCTGGCGTCAAACGCGATGTCAGGTACGCCACGGGTGGTGTGACCTGCGTTCTGTCCCACGCCTACCTGCCAGCTTGGCATCGGCTCGAACGTGCTGGGGCTGCCACCGGTCGCGCCTTCGCTCTCGTTGAGATTGTTCCACACCGTCTCGCTGCCCCAGGTTGTGGCGCCGGAGGTGTATAGCTCGGTGCCACCCGCGGCGACGACGTACTGCGAGCTTGCCGGCCAGCTCGGAACCACGCCGCCGGTGCCGCATTCATCCGCGCCGGAATCACCCGAGGAAACCGAGAAGGTCTGCCCCTGCGCGACTGCCTGGGAGAAGATCTGGTCTTCCGCGGTGGTGGTGCCCGCCTGCTGTGCATCGGTTTCGCACTCGCCCAGCGATACGTTGATCACCTTCACCGCGTTCGCGCTCACCGCCGCGTTGTAGTCGGCGGTGAGATTGGCATCGGTCAGCGAGGTGGTGTCGTAGAAGACGATCTTCTGCACGCCGCCGCTGATGCCGACGATGTCCTGGCTATCCAGATCCCATTCGACGTCGCCGCTGGTATCGCTGCCACCACTGCCGACAACCTGGGTTGTGACCGCGGGCAGGCCGTTCGTCGACGCGAACGACTTCAGGTCGCTGAGCACCTTGGTCATGCTGCCTTCGACGATGATGCCGACGGGAATGGTCGACGCTGTCGGCACACCCGTGCCGCCGTAGATCGTGGCGAAATTAGTCGGGTTGTGACCGACGGCTGTTCCAGTCACCGCGGTGTGCACGGCGTTCGTGTTCGCATAGCGCGCAAACGTGTGCGACAGATGCACGGTATCCAGGCCGACTACCGACAGCACGGTGTCCTGCAACGATGCGGGAATCATCGCGTCGCTTGTATTGTGGAAGGCATTGCGGCCGTCGTGGGTGTGCACACTCTCAAACGTGGTGTTGAACGCGGCGCGCACCGAGTCGGCGGTCGCGTCGGCGGTGACCAGCAGACGGTTCGGTGCGATGGTGACATTCTTGAAACCGGCCTGGGTCAGATAGTTCGCCACCGCCTGTGCTTGCGCCTGGGTCGGTGAGAACTGCGCGGCGAATTGGTCCTGACTCATCGTGCGCTGTTCGGTCGGCGTGCCAGGCTGTTGAGCCTTTGCCAGAAAACTGTTCAGTTGCGACTGATTACGCAACTTGAGCGAAACCACGATCTGCATCGGCTGCGAGAACGCGAGCGGGCCGGCGGCCACGTCACCACGATTCAGCGCAGTGGCGTGTTGCGAGGTCAGCGCGACAAACGCACTGGCATTGTTGGTGGAGGCGGCGCAGACCGACGTGGCAGCAGCCACACCGATGGCTGCAGCCAGTAGTTTGAGGCGAAAATGGCTTGGCATTTTGAACTCCCTAAGTTTTTGAGGCCAAACGAACCCGCTGGGGCCGTATAGACCTCATGAGTGGGCGCCGTGGACAGACACGACGCCATGGGTTTTCTTGGATTGCCCAGCGATCCCATGTGTCCCCTGCCGTTCGCTCCCCCCTGATTTATCCCTCAGAGTCTACGTGCAGGTTTTTTGCTCTTTATCGATAACGTCCCAATGCGATCAGTGACGTTTTGAATGGGATCATTCATCAAACTCCCAATTGACGAACTCGTCGACGGTAGGCTGCGGCCGGGTGAGCGTCAATAGGAGTTTTAGAGGTATCTGGTGATTTCTATCACAGAATCACTGCGTCAATTCCATTGCCAGGTAGGGTGATTATCTTCATTCATAAATTTGTGAAGACGAGCCGCCGAAATTGATTTACGTACGATCTAAATCGTTGGTAATTCGTTGATTTATTACAAACAAAATCAATTAGATAAAAGATAAAACAGGGATAAACCGACTAATGAAGAGTTCGTCGGTTGATTTCAATGAAACCGATTACATCGCGCAAATACGTGCGATTAGAACGATATAATTTTATGTCTATCGCAAGATGCTTCTGCTTTGCTGAACATAATGAATGACCTTTGATCTTGGCTGGCCGCCGATTCAATTCGATTCGGTTTACGCGAAATTCAGCGGGTGCGCACGCCAACATCAGAATTACCTGGCGCAATGCCTGCGAGATGTTGCCGAATCGCGAAGCGGCTCGCCATTGGCGCTGCACGTCGAGGAGGTTCGGAGCGGTGTAGGTTGGGGTGAGCGTCAGCGATGCCCAACACTCCCGCAACCACGGCGCTGGGATTCGCGAACACTCATCCCAACCTACGCCGTGTTCCAGGAACCCTCCAGGATCTGAAGCGTGAAAGACCGAAGGGAACCCCTCGGGTACGCTGGGGCAGGGACAGCTCAGGCCCACACGATGCGGACCAGCTAGATCGTGGCCAGGCTCTAAAACGCGACGAACGCAGACCTCGGACGGATCGACCGCCTGCTAAGAAGCCTGCCCCTCATCAGCATTCCGATACCGCTTCGACTCCCGCGCCGAAAGCCACATCGCCAATCGGTCCGGCATCAGCTGGACAATCGTCTTGATGGTCCGATTGACGCGGCCGGGGATATACACCGCCTGGCCGCGCTCAACCGCAGCAATACCCTGGTTCACCACTTCTTCCGCCGTGAGCCACATAAAGCC
>JBAPPP010000638.1:0-4458 GCA_049280175.1 Rhodanobacter sp. | reverse complement strand
CGCCACCAAGTGCTGGTCAGCACCCCTCGGCGATGCTGCTTGATCTGTTGATTCCGGCAGCTGATGCTGCCGATACACCGAACATCCGCATCCAGACCAGTGCCACCGAAGCGATCCGCCAGCGCATGCAACAACGTTTCCAGGGTGCGCTGGGTGCGCTGCTCGATAGCGGCGCGGTGGGGTTCACAAACGATGGCATGGTCGCGATCCGCGACGCGAGCAAGGTGCCCCTGGATCAACGTGCCCAGGCCAATGCCACCGTGGCCGACGAAAATCGCGATCGCGCTGCGCTCTACAGCGAAGTAGCCAACGCCAACAGCCACCCGGAGTGGGAGTCGCAGATCCGTGCCACGTTTGCCAAGGGCTGGATCGACAAGGCGAAGGCCGGCTGGTACTACCAGAACGCCGGCGGTGCCTGGCTGCGCAAATAGGCCGCGACCGGGCGGGCGTCTCATCCAGACCGCCCGGCACAGCCCGGGCGGTGTTGATTCGGGCATTCCCACTAGAACCTCCGGGACCGACGCCGTTGCTGGGCGCCATCCGGGCCGATCTGTGATAATCGGCGGCCAGCCAGTACGGCCTTATCTGTTCACATCTCATGTCACGATCCAACTCCGTTCCGTCGGCGACTTTCGAAGCCGTCATCACCGATCTCAGTCATGACGGTCGCGGCGTCACCCGTGTCGATGGCAAGGCTGTCTTCGTCAGCGGCGCGCTGCTGGGCGAACAGGCGGTGTTGCGTCTGCGCAAGCGTCATCGCCATTTCGACGAGGCCGAAGTCGTCGAGCTGATCACCCGCTCGCCGCACCGGGTGGAACCGCGCTGCCGACACTTCGGCCAATGCAGTGGCTGCTCCTTGCAGCATCTGGACGCGCCGTCGCAGATCGCCACCAAGCAGCGCGTGCTGGCGGAGAATTTCGAGCGCATCGGCAAGGTGACGCCGCAGACGTGGTTGCCGCCGCTGACGGGCGAGCCCTGGGGCTATCGGCGCAAGGGACGATTGTCGGTTCGCAACGTGGCCAAGAAGGGTCGTGTGCTGGTCGGTTTCCGCGAGGAGGAAAATCCGCGCTTCGTCGCTGATATCCAACAGTGCGAAGTGATGCATCCGGCGCTTGGACCGAAAATCGGGTTGCTCGCCGACCTGCTCAATGGCATGGATGCGGCCAGCGACATTCCGCAAATTGAATTCGCGGCCGGCGACGACACCATGGCACTGGTGTTCCGGCATATGCAGCCGCTGAGCGAGCGCGACCTGGCCGCCCTGACCGCGTTCGGCCAGCAGCATGAGCTGGCGATCTACCTGCAGCCGGGCGGCAACAGCAGCGTGCATCCGCTGTGGCCGGAACATCCGCGACTGGCGTTTCGCATAGCTGCCGGTGACGCGCGCTTCGAGGACGTCGAGCTGGAATTCCAGCCGCTCGATTTCGTGCAGGTCAATGCCGATATGAACCAGCGCATGATGGCCCGCACGCTGGAACTGCTGGACCCACAACCGACCGATCGTGTACTCGACCTGTTCTGCGGCCTGGGCAATTTCACCTTGCCGATTGCCCGCCGTGTCGCCGAGGTGGTCGGTGTGGAAGGTGAGCACGGGCTGGTCGAACGCGCTGCGCAGAATGCCGCGCGCAACGGCATCGGCAACGCGAGTTTCCATGTGGCCAACCTGTTCGAGGATCAGCGCGCTACCGATTGGGCACGTCAGCCGTGGGACAAAGTACTGCTCGATCCGCCACGCGCCGGTGCCGACAAGGTGCTGGAGTACCTGCCGCACAAGCAGACCCGACGCATCGTCTATGTGTCGTGCCATCCCGCTTCGCTGGCGCGCGATGCGGGCATCCTGGTCAACCAGCATGGCTTCAAACTGAAATCAGCCGGTGTGATGGACATGTTTCCGCACACCGCGCATGTGGAATCCATTGCGCTGTTCGAGCGCGACTGAGTCGGGCATGGGCATCGAGATCGAACGGAAATTCCTCGTGTGCGATGACAGCTGGCGCGAGGCCGTCGAGCACAGCGAGCAGATCGCCCAAGGCTATCTGGTCGGTGCGCAGGCACTGCGAGATGGCACCGCACGGGCGTCGGTGCGCGCACGCCTGGCCGGTGAGCAGGCGTGGTTGAATATCAAGGCAGCCCGGCTCGGCATCGAGCGCGCCGAGTTCGAATATGCGATACCGGTATCCGATGCCAGGACCTTGCTGGACACCTTGTGCGATGGCGTGCTGGAAAAGGTTCGCCATCATGTCCGTGTCGACGGTGTGCTGTTCGAGGTCGATGAGTTTCTCGGCGACAACAGCGGGCTGATCGTTGCCGAAGTCGAATTGCCGGCCGTCGACGCGCCGTTTCCACGACCGTCTTGGCTGGGACATGAAGTGAGTGCATTGCTGCGGTACTACAACGTCAACCTGATCGCCCACCCGTACCGGCAATGGTCGCCGGCTGAACGTACTGCCGAGGATGCCGCATGCTGATGATCGGCGTGGCCGGACTGCAACTGGCCGAACACGAACAGCGTTGGCTCAGCGCAGCGGGCGTGGCCGGCGTGCTGTTGTTCTCGCGCAACTACCAGTCGCGCGAGCAGCTCATCGCACTGTGCGAATCCATCCGCGAGGTCGGTGGCGATGAGTTGCTGATTGCGGTCGATCAGGAAGGCGGTCCGGTGCAGCGTTTTCGCGACGGCTTCACGCGCCTTCCGGCGCTGGCGGCGATCGGCACTGTCTACGACCGCGATCCCGATGAGGCCGTGCGACTGGCTGAGGAACACGCCTGGGTGATGGCCAGCGAGCTGCGCGCCAGCGGCGTCGACTTCAGTTTTGCGCCGGTGGTGGATCTGGCCCGCGGCAACGCGGCGATCGGCCTGCGCGCGTTTCATGCCGATCCGACAGTGACCGCCGAGCTGGCGCAGGCTTACGTGCGCGGCATGCATCTTGGCGGCATGGCGGCGGTGCTCAAGCACTTTCCCGGGCATGGCTCGGTTGCCATCGACACGCATAAGGCACAGGCGATCGATCCGCGCAGCCTCGACGAGATCCGTCGCGATGATCTGCTGCCGTTTGTCGAATGCATCGAGGCGCGGGTCGAGGCAGTCATGATGGCGCACGTGATTTATCCGGCGGTGGACAGTGAGCCGGCCGGTTATTCGAAACGTTGGATCGAGCAGATCCTGCGCGGAGAACTCGATTTTGCTGGTGCCGTGATAAGCGATGACATCAGCATGGCCGCGGCGGGTGCAGCTGGCAGTGTCGGCGCACGCGTGCAGGCGCATCTGGACGCCGGCTGTGATCTGGTGCTGGCCTGTTTTCCCGAGGTGGTGGACGAGGCGATCGCCGCCATGCAAGGTAACCCGACGTCGATGTCACCACGGCTTGCTGCGTTGCGCGGTGCGCTCGGCGCCAGCTGGGCCGGCCTCACCGACAATCCGCAGCGCGATCGCTTTGTCGCACGTGTCACGGCGCTGAATACAAACCAGGAATCGGCATGACTACTCCGACACCTTCGCTTGCCGATGCCCTGGCAAACGCGGACTTGCTGCATGAACGCGACGCATTGGACACCGTGATCGCCGACATGGGGCGGCAGATCGATGCGGCACTGGACGGTAAGCGTGCGGTGTTTCTCACCGTGATGAATGGCGCGCTGATCTTTGCCGGTCAGCTGGCGCTGTCCATCCGCACCGATCTTGAATTCGACTACGTGCACGCGACGCGTTATCGCGGCAGCACCTCGGGCAGTGAACTGCACTGGCTGCGCGAACCGGCGGTGTCGCTGGTCGATCGGGTGGTGCTGCTGGTTGACGATATTCTCGACGAAGGTCATACGCTGAAAGCCGTGCGCGATGATTGTTACCAGCGCGGTGCGCGGCGCGTACTGATCGCCAGTCTATGTACCAAGCGCCACGATCGCCTGGCCGAGGGCATCGCGTCGGATTTCAACGGTATCGAGCTACCGGATCGTTACGTGTTTGGTTTTGGCATGGATTACCACGAGCAGGGTCGCAACCTGCCAGGCATCTATGCGCTCCGGGACAACTGAACAGGCTCCAAGGAATCAGCATGAGTACGATTGATCTGGCGGTGATTGGCGGCAGCGGCCTATACAACTTTCCGGGGCTGGAAAATTCTACCCGGCATGCCGTTGATACGCCGTACGGTGCCGCCTCGGGCGAGGTGGTCATGGGTGATTTCGCCGGCAAACGCATCGCTTTTCTGGCACGCCACGGTGAGAGCCACACGTTGCCGCCGCACCGGGTCAACTACCGCGCGAACCTGTGGGCGCTGCACAGCCTCGGTGCGCGCAGGGTGATCGGCGTGAATGCCGTGGGCGGTATCCGCAGTGACATGGGGCCGCGGGTGATCGTGGTGCCGGATCAGCTGATTGACTACACCCACGGCCGCTACACCAGCTACTGCGATGTGGATGGTGCCGAGGTCAAGCACATCGATTTCAGCGAGCCCTACACGG
>JBAPPP010000637.1:0-1523 GCA_049280175.1 Rhodanobacter sp. | reverse complement strand
GTGTTGGCGCGGCGGCGCGGCGAATCCGTTGAGCGGGTAGTGGCCCACGTGTGGATGGCCTGCCTCGGCGAGGTCGCTGAAACGACGCTGTACGCGGTCGGCGGATTCGGTCGCGGGTTGCTGTTTCCCTATTCGGATGTCGACCTGCTGGCTTTGGTGCAGGCACCGCAGCCGGCCCGGTTGCGCGCGCTCGAGCAGTTTTTCGCCACGCTGTGGGACGTTGGTCTGAAGGTGGGTCACGCGGTGCGGGATCCGGCGCAATGCCGCGCGCTGGCGGCGCAGGACGCCAGCGTGTTCACCAGCTTGCTTGATGCACGCCGGCTGGCGGGCGATCACGCGCTGGACGCACGCTTGGCGGCCATCGTCGATGACCCGGAGTTGTGGCCGCCACGAGAGTATCTCGCCGCGCGGCTGGCGGAACGCGACGCCCGGCACGCCCGCTTTGACGACACCGCCTACAACCTCGAACCGAACCTTAAAGACGGCCCCGGGGGGTTGCGCACGCTCGATTCGCTGCGCTGGCTTGGATGGCGACTGGCGCATGCGGTCGATCTGTCCGGCATGGTCGCCGAAGGCTTACTCGAGCCCGCCGAACAGGTCGCGCTGGAACAATCCGAAGCCACGCTGCGCCGCTATCGCTACGCCTTGCATCTGGAGGCTGGCCGGGCCGAGGAGCGGCTGCTGTTCGACTACCAGCGTGCTTTGGCTACGCGGCTGGGTTTCGAGGACGAGCACGAGAAGAACCTCGGCGTCGAGCAATTCATGCAGGGCTACTACCGTGCGGCGAGTCAGGTCGAGCGACTCGGTATGCAGGTGGCTGAACGCTTCGAGGAGATGCTCGAATCACCCGGCGAAGCACTGCCGGTGGGTGCGGATTTCGTGCGCTACGGCAAGCGTCTGGCGGCGCGTGACCTGCAATTGTTCTTGCAGCGGCCGGCTGCCCTGGTGGAGATTTTCATCGCCCGGCTGGATCAGCCGGGCGTGATGGGTTTCAGCGCCGACACCATGCGGCGGATCCACCAGGCCACGGCTTTGCACGGCGATGCGCTGGCTCATGACCGCGACGTCCTGGCGGCTTTTTTGCGACTGCTGCGACGTGGTGCGCCGGCAGTGGAAGCGCTGTGGCGGATGAATCGGCACGGCCTGCTGGCCGCGATCCTGCCTGCGTTCGGCAAGGTATTCGGCCGCATGCAGTACGACCTGTTCCACGTCTATACGGTCGACGAACACACCTTGCGCGTGTTGCGCAACATGGCGCGCTTTGCCGATCCGGCGGCGCAGCGCGACTTTCCGCTGGGCTGCGAAATCTGGCCGACACTGCCCAAACCCGAGTTGCTGCTGCTGGCAGCACTGTTTCACGACATTGCGAAAGGTCGCGGCGGCGATCATTCGGCGCTGGGTGAGGAGGATGCGCGCGTGTTCTGTGCGCGACTCGGCCTGCCGGCCAGCGACATCGAGCGGGTCGCCTGGCTGGTGCGCTGGCATCTGCTGATGAGCACCACCGCGCAGCGCCAGGACATCAC
>JBAPPP010000636.1:0-5273 GCA_049280175.1 Rhodanobacter sp. | reverse complement strand
CGCCAAGCGTGGCGGAGACGAAGATGAAGGGCAGGTCTTCATCATGCTCACGCAGCAACTCAAGTGCACGCTGACCCGAAAAGCCGGGCATGCTGAGGTCGGACAACACGATGTGCGGTTTGAAGTCGCTCAGCGCGGCGACATAATGCGCTTCGTCGTCGACCCGCTGCACCTCGTAATCGATGCCATCGCTGTCGAGCTCGGTCAGCACCAGCTCGGCATCGAGCTCGCTATCCTCGACCTGCAACACACGAATGGTTGATGTTGGCTGAAATTGCCTGTTTGGCATGTCGGTCCCCCTGCTGCTCTTGCTTTACCGGCACTGCGCATTTGTTGCAAACCGCGCGACGCGGCCCCTCAACTTTGCGCCCGGTCAACCCTGCTCAGGCGCTTGATTGAGTACCGCCCAGAACTGTCCCAGTGTACGGACTGCTTCGAAAAACTGATCCACGTCGACCGGCTTGATCACATAGGCATTTGCGCCCAGATCCCAGCTGCGCGCCAGGTCGCTCTCTTCGCGCGAGGACGACAGGATCACCACCGGAATCCGTCGCAGCCGCTCATCGGCGCGCATCTTGGTCAATACCTCGAACCCGTTCATGCGTGGCATCTTGATGTCCAGCAGCACCACCGCCGGATCACCCGAGTCGCGTCCCTCCCACGCGCCGCGCGAATAAAGATAGTCCAGACAATCCACGCCGTCTTCTACATGCACCACCGGGTTCGCCAGATGGGCGTCGCTCAGCGCGTCGATCGCCATTTCGGCATCCGCCTGGCTGTCTTCGGCCAGCAGGATGGTGCGCAGCACTCGCTTGTTCATGCCTGAATCCTAAGTACGTGCCCCGGCCAGATCGACGGCCGGCAGCGAAAAATGAAAACGGGCGCCCTGCCCCAGCTCGCCCTCGGCCCATACGCGACCGCCGTGGCGCACCACGATTCGTCGCACATTGGCCAGTCCGATGCCATTGCCGGGAAACTCCGACGGGCGGTGCAGCCGCTGGAACACCCCGAACAACTTGTCGGCATATTGCATGTCGAAGCCGGCACCGTTGTCGGCCACGGTGAACTCGTAATCACCATTGCGCTCCCGCTGCACGCTCACCTCGATGCGCGCCACTTCACGCTGACCGGTGTATTTGACCGCGTTGCCGAGCAGGTTTTGCCACACCGTGCGCAACATGTTCTCGTCTCCGATCACCATCGGCAGCGGCGCGATGGTCCATACGATACGCCGATCCCCCACGCCTGATTCGGCCAACCCACGCGCCTCGTCAACCATCGATTGCATGTCCACCGCCTGCAGGCGCAGCGCGCCGCGGCCCAGCCGCGAAAATACCAACAGGTCGTCGATCAGCAAAGCCATGCGCTGCGCCGAACTGACGATCACCTGGATGTGATGGCTGGCCTTGTCGTCGATGCGGTCGCCGAGGTGCTGTTCCAGCTTGCGCGCAAACCCGGCGATGTGGCGCAACGGTGCACGCAGGTCATGCGACACCGAATAGCTGAACGCCTCCAGCTCGCGGTTGACGTCGGAGACCTGGGTCACCTTGCCCTCGAGCTGGCGGTTGAGTTCGTTCACCTGCTGCTCGACCAGCGCGCGCGCGGTGACATCGCTCACCGTCAGCAACAGTGCGGGCATGCTGACATCCTCTTGCTGCAGCCGACGCGCATTGATCACCACATGTCGATCGACCCCATCGACGGTGCGCTGGATCATGTCGTAGTCCCACAGCTCGCGATCACGCAACAGCACGTCGGTAAGCCGCTGCAGCAAGACGCTGTCGCTCCAGGCGCCATCGCCCATCTGCGCCAGAGGCTCCGAACGCTGCGGGTCCAGCCCGTACAGCTCGCAGAAAGCGGTATTCGCCAGCAGGCTGTGAAGATTCTCGTCGAACAGGGCGATCGGTTCGCGCACGGCCTGCAGGATCAACTGCGACCGCAGCTCCGCACGACTCTCACGGGTCTCTGCCACCTGGCGCCGGCCGATCTGCCGCTCGGATGTGATAACGATGATGATCAGCAGCACGAGCTGCGCCAGCGCGGTGGTGGCGAGCACGGTGGTGGTGTTGAACGATTCCCGCCCGGCAGCGCCCTGGCGATTCAGCAGCAGGCTGTCCTCGTTTTGCACGATGCTCGAAATCGGTGCATTGATCTTGAACAGGTCACCGGCATCGCGCATGGACTGCCTGGCGCCCGCCGTATCCGACTGCTGCAGACGCGACAGCGCCTGATTCATCAACGTGATGTGGCCATTGATATTGCTTTCCAGCGTGCCAATCTGAGTTTGCTGGTCAGCGTTGTCGCTCGTCATGGCGCGCAGCTGCCGCAGCAATCCTGGTGCTTCGTTGGTGGCACGCTGCGCACGCTGCCGGGTCAGGTCGTTGCCGTCACCGGCCAGCAGTCGATAGGCCGCCGCGTCGCTGTCGCGAACCAGGTAGGCGATCTGATAGGTCAACGCCTTTATCGCATTCGAGTGAATCACCCATCCGACGGCCTGCTGCGTGCCGCGGGTATTGGAAAGGGTGACGGCATACGGCAATGCGACGATGACCAGTACGGCCAGCAGCAAGCCGGCCAGTCGCCAGCGAATCACGTCTCTGACTTTCATATGGCCCGCAGCATCAGCAAACCCGAGACCGGAAGTAGCCGGCATTCTGGCATCTTTCGCCGAACGCCGGCTGGCCCCGCCAGGGCAGCTGATCCACCCGCTTCGGATCAGCCACCTGATGCGAGCGGCCGATGACGACCGCTCATTCGCCGTAGCGGCTCGTCGCCGTCGGCCTCATCGTATCGGCCTGTCCCCACTGCTTGTTCGGCTCGGCCTGCATGGTGAAGTGCAGCTCGCCGCCGGCAAGGATCTCGGCGTGATGCAGATAGACCCGCTCCAGTGGCTTGCCGTTGAGCGTGACTGCGCCAACATAGGGATGCGCATCATCCATGTGATCGGCCACCACGCTGAATGTGTGCCCGTTGGGAAGATGGATCTCCGCCTTGGGCACGAATGGCCGGCCAATCGCGTACTCGTCGCTGGCTGGCGTCACCGGATAGAAACCGAGCGCGCTGAACACATACCAGGCCGACATCTGGCCGAGGTCATCATTGCCGGCAAGGCCATCGGGACGTGCGGCGTACTGGCTGTCCATGATTTGCTTGAGCCGCTGCTGGGTCTTCCACGCTACGCCGGCGTAATCGTAGAGATAGGCAATATGGTGGCTCGGCTCATTGCCGTGCGCGTACCAGCCGATCAGGCCGGTGATGTCCTCCACGTCCTTGAACTGTGCCGGGTCGACCTTGGCATCGAACAACTGGTCGAGCTTGGCGACGAACTTCGCGTCACCGCCCATGGCACCAATCAATCCGGCGACATCCTGCGGCACGTACCAGGAGTACTGCCATGCATTGGCTTCGGTGTAATCGCTGCCGTAGCCGGCGAACGTCGGATCGAAGGGTTCGTGCCACTGGCCGTTGCTCAGCTTTGCGCGCATGAAACCCGTGCCCGGATCCCAGACATTGCGCCAGTTGGTGGCGCGCTTTGCGAACGTGGCGGCGATGTCCTGCTTGCCCGTTGCCTTGGCCATCTGCGCGATCGCCCAGTCGTCATAGGCGTATTCCTGCGTCTTGGAAGCGGCCTCTACTTCCTTGTCGATCGGCACGTAGCCCAGCTTCATGTAATCGGCGAGGTCGCCGTAATCGCCATACGTGGCCGTGGACACCATCCCCTGCAACGCCTTGTCGGCGTCGAAGCCGCGAATGCCCTTGACGTAGGCATCGGCGATGATCGCCACCGCGTGATAACCGGTCATGCACCAGGTTTCCAACCCCTGATACGCCCACACCGGCAACATGCCGAATGGGCTGGTTTGCTGCGCGGCGATCAGCGAGCGGATGAAGTGCGTGCTGAGATCGGGACGCAGCAGCACCATCAGCGGTTCCTCCGCCCGATAGACGTCCCACATCGACCAGCTTGAATAGAAATCGAAGCCGTCAGCGTGATGCACGGCATGATCCGGCCCGCGGTATTCGCCGTTGACGTCCATGCTCAGTGTCGGCGCCAGCATCGCGTGGTACAGCGAGGTGTAGAAGCCGGTGCGCTGTTCGGGTGATCCCTCCACATCGATCGGCGACAGGGCCTTGTTCCATGCTGCCGTCGCCTCGGCGCGGCGGGCATCGAAGTCCCAGCCCTTGCCGTCCTGATCGAGATTCGCGATCGCGTTCGCCTCGCTGACCGGGGAGATCGCCACTTTTACCAGCAACGGTTGCTTCAGCTGCCCGAAATCGAACACGCCGACCAGCGCGCGGCCGTTCTGCGCGTCATGGTCTTCCGGCTGGTTACCCGGCCCGCTGAAGCCCTTGTAGACGAGATCCTTCTCGCGGTTGTAGAGCTCGCGCGATGTCATGGGTTGCGAGAAGCGCATCGCGAAACACAACTCACGACCTGGCGCCCAGCCACGCGTATCACGGCAGCCGGTGACCGTGCCGTCGGGATGCACCTGCAAATTGGCCCACAGCACTTTGCCCGGGTAGTCGTAAATGCTCGGGCGCAGGTCGAGCAGCACATGCGCCGGCTTGCCCACGGGAAAGCCGTAGCGGTGCCAGCCCACACGCCGCCCGGCGGTGAGCTCGGCGCGGATGTTGTAGTCGCTCAACGTCACGGCGTAGTAGCCAGCCTGCTCCACTTCGGTGGCATGGCTGAAGCGCGATCGGTAGCCGCTTCCGGGTTTGGCCGCGTCGCCGGGTTCCAGCTGCACGTCACCGGCGATCGGCATCACCAGCACGTCGCCCAGGTCGGAATGCCCGGAGCCGGAGAAGTGCGTGTGCGAAAAACCCATGATGCTGGGATCGTCGTACCGGTACCCTGCGGCCCACTTGTACGCGTGCTTGAAGTCCGGCATCGCGGTATCGGGGGACAGTTGGATCATGCCGAACGGCACCGTGGCGCCAGGAAAGGTATGTCCATCGCCACCGGTGCCAATGCGCGGATCGACCTCGCCAGCATGCCCTGCGGGCGGATTTGAAGCAGCACCTGCTGCGGTAGCGGCCAGGCCGAGCGTGGCACTAAGCAACCAGGGGAGTACGCGGCGCAACCGGACAGTCATCGTCAACCTCGAATTTGGATCGATTCAAGTTGACACGCTATCACCCGCCGGGAAACAACGCATGTTGCGGCGCGACGTGCGCATCTCCGCCGATAAGTTACATTTAGATCGTTCTAATTCGGCAGAGCGCCATGTCTAGCCATACCCCGATCAGCCGCAAGGTCACTTTGAACGACA
>JBAPPP010000635.1:0-16379 GCA_049280175.1 Rhodanobacter sp. | reverse complement strand
GTGCTGGATGCTGGTCGCGCCGCAATGCCCGGCCTTCAGCGCATGGCTCAGTTGGCCCATGTGGTAGTCCATCGTCGTCATCACCGCTTTCGGCATCGGATTGCGTGCATTCAGTGCATTGACGACGTTGACCGTGCCAATCACGCCGATCGCCAGTCCGAGCAGGATCAAGAGGGCAATGCGCATCGATTCGGTTCCGCAGGTAGTCGACAAAGTGGGCAGGATAACCCGTGCCCGTACTTCCATCCATGTGGTCGCGATAAAATGAGCGCCACACCGCAGCAGGGCAGGCCAGTGACACGCACAGAAAAGATCGGATACACACGCGGTTGCCTACCGGCATGAGCACGGTGGATTTTCCGGCCGAGCGCTTCCAGGGAGTGGAGCGCCTTTATGGCACGGGCAGCGTGGCGACATTTGCAGGCGCGCACGTCTGCGTGATCGGCGTCGGTGGCGTGGGTTCGTGGGCTGCCGAGGCACTGGCGCGCAGCGGCATCGGCCGCCTTACCTTGATCGATGCCGACGAGGTCTGCGTGTCCAACACCAACCGCCAGTTGCATGCGCTGGATGGCGAGTTCGGCAAGCCCAAGGTCGGCGTCATCGCGACACGTGCGCGTGCGATCAACCCGGCAATTCGGCTGGAGGCGATCGAGCGTTTCCTCACGCCATCCACGCTGGACGAGTTGCTCGATCGCGGCTACGACGTGGTGCTGGATGCCTGCGACGCTTTTCGGGTAAAGCTCGAGACCATCGCCTGGTGTCGTCGACGCAAGTTGCCGATCGTCAGCGTTGGTTCGGCCGGCGGCCGCACCGACCCGACCCAGATCCGCGTGCGCGACCTGTCGCGCACCGAACATGATGCGATGTTCAGCCTGATCCGCAAGAAGCTCCGTACGGACTTCAATTTTCCGCGTAATCCCGATCGCTACTTCGGCGTGTCAGCCGTCTATTCACTGCAGAACGTGCAGTACCCGCAACCCGATGGCACGGTGAGCGGCAACCGCCCGCCGGGCGGCGAAGCATTGAATCTCGCCTGCGGCGGTGGCCTCGGAGCCGCCACCCATGTCACTGGCGCATTCGCGTTTGCAGCCGTGGGCAAGGTGCTGGAGAAGCTGCTAAAACCGTGACCTTGCCGTGACCCTGACCCTTCTCCCCCTTGGGGATAAGATGCCCGAAGGGTAGATGAGGGGCGGGTGCTCGCGGGGCAGCAGATCGAAGCGCGCTCCGATGCAACTTCAGTCGACCGTGGCCCCTCACCCCCCCCTCTCCCCGAGGGGGAGAGGGGGCTAAAGTCACCAACCCATGTAATGCCCACCATTGATGGCCAGGTTCGCCCCGGTGATCCAGCCTGCCTGCTCACCGGTAAGAAACGCCACGGCATGGGCGATTTCATCCGGCCTGCCGAGGCGGCCGACCGGGATCTGCGCCACGATCTTCTCGCGCACTTCCTCCGGCACGGCCATCACCATGTCGGTGCCCACATAACCCGGTGAGACGGTGTTCACGGTGATGCCGAACTTCGCGTTCTCCTGTGCCAGCGAGATGGTGAAGCCGTGCATGCCGGCCTTGGCGGCAGCATAGTTGGCCTGGCCGTACTGGCCTTTCTGACCGTTGATCGAACTGATCTGCACGATGCGGCCCCACTTGCGTGCGCGCATGCCCTCGATCACCGGACGGGTGACGTTGAAGCAGGCGTTCAAGTTGGTGTTCACCACGTCCATCCACTGTACGTAGTTCATCTTGTGGAAGGTCGTGTCGCGGGTGATGCCTGCGTTGTTGACCAGGATCTCCACCGGCCCGCACTTGCTCTCGATCTCGCTCATCATCGCTTCGCAGGCAACCGGTTCGCACACATCACCCTGCACCATGCACACCTGAATGCCTTCGCTGGCCAGCGCCTGTCGCCATGCTTCGGCCTTGGCTTCGTCGCGATAGTTGGTGACGACCCGATGTCCTTGGCCGGCCAGATAGCGAATGATTGCGGTGCCGATGCCGCCGGTGCCGCCCGTGACCAATGCCGTGCGCTGAGTCATATCCTTGGATCTCCTGTGAGCTGAAACAGAGGGCTGTTGTATACCGGTTTCGTGGCAAAGTCATTGCTGCAATCCGCAGCCCTGAAAGCCGGATTACCTATGCTTTATAGCCTTTCAGGCGGCAGAGTAACCGCTGCAATGCGGCAAAAATGAGGGTTCAAAACCGGCCAGAGCCTGCGCCAGCAGATCGTGCACGTCGATCGCGGAGGTCGGCTGCGGTAGCTGGAGGAACCCCAGCGCTCGGCGCAACGCCGATAGCGGGTCGGCTGGATCGACCGGATGTGCCTGCCCGGACTTCGACAGCTTCGCGCCGTTCGCATCCAGTGCCAGCGGCAGATGCAGGTAACGTGGTGTTGGCAGGCCGAGACAGCGCTGCAACCAGATTTGCCGTGCGGTGGAATCGAGCAGGTCGTTGCCGCGAACCACCTCGGTGATGCCCTGGAACGCGTCGTCCACCACGCAGGCCAGTTGGTAGGAATAGAAACCCTCGACCCGGCGTATCACGAAATCGCCGGCAGTCTCGCGCAGGTTCTGGCGTTGCGGGCCTTGCAAGGCATCGTCGAATGTCACCTCAATATCTGGCGCGAAAGCGCGCCATGCCGGTGGGCGATCCGTGGCGGCCTTCGCGGTGCATAGCCCATCGCGATGGATGTCTCCGCTGGCGGCCAGATCGTTGCGGCTGCACCAGCAGGGGAATACTTGATCAGTGGCCTGCAATTGCGCGAACGCGGCCTCGTACGCGGCGATGCGTTGTGACTGGAACAGCACCGGCTCATCGGCGACGAGGCCAAAGGCAGGCAGCGCGGCGAGGATGCCGGCGGCCGAACCGGCGATTTCGCGTGGCGGGTCGATATCTTCCATCCGCACCAGCCATTGCCCTTCGGCATGCCGCGCGCACAGCCAACTGCCCACGGCAGCCAGCAGCGAGCCAAAATGCAGTTGTCCGGTAGGCGAGGGGGCGAAGCGGCCGCGATAGGTCATCACCTCATTTTAGGGCAGAGCCCGCTGAATTGATTGCAACCCGAAGCGCGCCGCGGACCTTGAAAGCGCCGTCTCACGCCCCGACCCTTCACGAGCGGCCACGCCGTACTCCCTTCATGACTGCCAGAGAGAGACGCCCATGCGTCGTATCGCATTATTCATCGGTACCAACCTCGCCGTCCTGCTGCTGCTGAGCATCGTTTGCCATCTATTCGGCATCGACCAGATGGCGGCCAGCCGCGGCCACGGCGGCATGACCGGCCTGCTGGTGTTTGCCGCCGTGTTCGGCATGGGCGGTGCGTTCATCTCGCTGGCCATATCCAAGTGGATGGCCAAAATGTCGACGGGCGCGCGAGTGATCACGCAGCCCCAGAACGAGACCGAGCGCTGGCTGCTCGACACCGTGCGCCGCCACGCGCAGAGCGCCGGCATCGGCATGCCGGAGGTGGCGATCTACGACGCACCAGAAATGAACGCGTTTGCCACCGGCATGACGAAGAACAGCTCGCTGGTGGCGGTGAGCTCTGGCCTGTTGCAGCAGATGGATCGAGAGCAGATCACGGCCGTGCTGGGTCATGAGATCGGTCACGTCGCGAATGGCGACATGGTCACGTTGACCCTGATCCAGGGCGTGTTGAACACGCTGGTGATTCTCGCTGCGCGCATCGTCGGGCGCCTGGTGGATAATTGGATGTCCGGTGGTCGTGACAGCCGGGATGGTGGCGGCATCGGCTATTTCGTGGTGGTGATGGTGTTGCAGTTGGTGTTTGGCTTGTTCGCCTCGATGATCGTGGCGGCGTTCTCGCGCTGGCGCGAGTTTCGTGCCGATGCAGCGGGCGCGAAGTTCGCCGGTACCGGCGCGATGATCTCCGCGCTGCAGCGTCTGCAGGCCAACCACGGTGAAAGCACATTGCCCAAGACCATCGCGGCGTTTGGCATCGCCGGCCCTCTGGCCGATGGCTTCAGGCGTCTGTTCATGAGTCACCCACCGCTGGACGAGCGTATCGCTGCGCTGCGCAACCCTTCGGCGCCACACTGAATTCTTTGCCGTCGTTCCGGGCTGAGTCGGGATGACGAGCCAGAGCAAACATCAATACAAACCTGGAAGTCCAACTTATGAGCGCACCCGCCGAAACCCGCAAATTCGAAGCTGAAGTTGCCCAGGTACTGCACCTGGTGACCCACTCGCTGTATTCGCACAAGGAAATTTTCCTGCGCGAGCTGATTTCCAACGCCTCCGATGCCTGCGACAAGCTGCGCTTCGAGTCGATTGCCAAACCCGAGCTGCTGGCTGGCGATGGCGAGCTGCATATCGACGTGAGCTGGGATCCGGATGCGAGAACGGTAACCGTGCGTGACAACGGCGTCGGCATGAATCGCGACGAGGTGATCGCGAACATCGGTACCATCGCCAGCTCTGGCACGCGGCGCTTTCTGGAAGCGATGTCGGGCGCGCAGAAGGCCGATGCGAGGCTGATCGGACAGTTCGGCGTGGGCTTCTATTCCGCGTTCGTGGTGGCCGACAAAGTCACCGTACTTAGCCGTCACGCCGATGCGCCGGCCGGCGAAGGCGTGAAGTGGGAGAGCGATGGCAAGGGCGAGTATTCGCTGGAGCAGGTCGATCTGGCCGAACGCGGCACCTCGGTCATCCTGCATCTGAAAGCGGACGAGGACGAGTTTCTCAAGCGCTGGCAATTGCGTGCGCTGATCACCCGCTATTCCGACCATGTCGCGTTTCCGATTCGCATGCCGGTCGAGAAGGACGGCAAGCCCACCGACGAGTTTGAAACCGTCAACGCGGCCTCCGCGCTGTGGACCAAGCCGAAATCCGAGATTTCCGACGAGGACTATCAAAGCTTCTACAAGTCGCTCGGCCACGATTTCAACGATGCGCTGGCCTGGACGCATAATCGCGTCGAAGGCAGCCAGAGCTTCACCACGTTGCTTTATATCCCCGCGCAACCGCCATTTGATTTGATGATGGGTGGGCGCGATGAACGCAAGGGGCTCAAGCTCTATATCAAGCGCGTCTTCATCATGGACGCGGCCGAGGAGCTGCTGCCGAACTACCTGCGCTTCGTGCGTGGCGTGGTCGATGCGGACGACCTGCCGCTCAATGTCAGTCGCGAGATCCTGCAGAAGAATCGCCAGCTCGAGCGCATCAAGTCGGCTTGCGTCAAGCGCGTACTCGATCTGATCGAGAAGCTGGCCAAGGACGAGCCGGAGAAGTTCGCCACGTTCTACAAGGCATTCGGCAACACGCTGAAGGAAGGCATCAGCGAAGATGCAAACAACCGCGAGCGCATCGCCAAACTGTTGCGCTTCGCCTCGACCAAAGGCGAGGGCAACGCGCAGACCGTCTCGTTCGACGACTACATCGGCCGCATGCCGGTCGGCCAAGACACGATCTGGTTCATCACCGCCGACAGCTACGCCGCTGCGCTGGGCAGCCCGCAGCTTGAGGCCTTCAAGGCCAAGGGCATCGAGGTGCTGTTGATGTCCGACCGCATCGATGAGTGGATGCTCGGCAGCCTCAGCGAGTACGGCGGCAAGAAACTGCAAAACGTTGCCAAGGGCGAGCTGCCGCTGGACGAAGCCGATAAGCAGAAGCAGGAAGCGGCAACCAAGGAAGCCGAGCCGCTGCTGAAGAAGCTGAAGGACCTGCTCGGCGATAGCGTTGGCAACGTACGCGTCTCCGCGCGCCTGACCGACTCGCCATCATGCCTCGCGTTGAATGATTACGAGATGGCACCGCATCTCGCCCGTCTGCTGCGCGAAGCCGGCCACGACATGCCCGAGAACAAGCCGACGCTGGAGATCAATCCTCAGCATCCGCTGCTCAAGCGCATCGAAGCAGAAGCTGATGAGGCCAAGGCGAAGGATATCGCCCTGTTGCTGCTGGAGCAGGCCGAGATCGCCGCTGGCGCACAGCTGCCGGATCCATCCGCGTTCGTGCAGCGAATGAATCGGGTGTTGCTGGCTTCGTAAGCCTAGCTTTGCAGTCGCATAGATAAAAGCCCGCCCTATCGGCGGGCTTTTATTTTTGACATCCACGACATTTTCAACACGGCAGGTAAGCGTTGGCCAGTCGCGCAATGCTCTGCGCTTCGATCCCGATCTCGCGCAGTTGCCCTGTGGGTGAAGCGATGAGGCCGCAGAAAAAGAGACCGGGTTCAAGTGTCGCCCGGCCCGTTGCCAGTGGCATGCCATGGCGGTCAAATACACCTTTGGCTTCGGGCAGCAGCCTGCGCAGATCGGGGCGAAAGCCGGTCGCGAGAATGACGCTATCGAACGTCTCTGCTGGCGTATCGGAAAAAATCACGCCATCGCTGGTGAACCGGTCGATCCCGCCGCGCACCTTGATCGTGCCGTCCCTTATCCTGGCCAAGGTACCTACATCGAGCAGTGGAACTCGCCGATCCTCCTCGATCATGCGGCGCGGTCCCTTGCTGGCAATCTTCAAGCCGAGATGCTTGACCGAACCGACAGCAAGACGGATCGCGGGTGCATTGATGAAATCGGCTACGCGTGCGGGCAGGCGCGCTTCGGCAATCGCCCAGGTCAGGATCGGAAGACCCAGGAGTTCGCGCGGCAAGATCTGGACCGGCCCGCGCACGGACAAGGTGACGTCGACGTTCGCTTGCGCCAGGTCGAGTGCAATTTCCCCTCCCGAGTTCCCGAATCCAACGACGAGCACCCGCTTGCCCGTGTAAGCCGCAGGGTTGTTGTATCCGGTGCTGTGGATGACAGAGCCTGTATAGGCGTCCGATCCCGGCCATGTCGGCAGATAAGGGAAGTCGGCCCACCCGGTCGCAATGACCACCGTCGGTGCCACGAAAGATCTTTGCGCTGTGTCCACGCGCCACGTCGAGCCTTCGCGATGCACGGCTCGCACGGCGCTGTTGAATATCGGACGGAGGTCAAAGTGCGCGGCATAGTGTTCAAGGTATGCGATGACTTGTGCGCCTGACGGATACCTTGGATAGGTTCGCGGCATGGCCATGCCAGGTAACCCGGAGTGCGCCCGATCCGTGTGCAGATGCAGCCGGTCATAGTGGCGTCGCCAAACGGAAGCGACCACATCGGACTTTTCAAGGATCGCCACCTTGAGACCGAGTTGGGACATCGCGGCGGCGCAGGCGAGGCCTGCCGGTCCCGCGCCAACGACGATCGTGTCCGCATCAACCATCGGGTTTTCGTCCGTCCCCAAGCGCGCGCTCGACAGCAGCGGATCTAGCGAACTTTCCTCACGAAAAACAGAAAACCAAAACAGTGACCGGGCGGTACTTGAGCAGAGGGATCAGAATAACTACGGGAGCCGCCCAGTTTGGGCTTTCGAGGCGCTCAGCTGACCGCCCAAGTGGTTCTGAATGGTTTGTCAGCGCCGAACGATTTCAATACTTCATCTGACCAGCGATGGGCATCTTGGGCGGGACTGGTTTTGGCGGCGGTGGCGGATGTTGGCCGTGATCGTGATCATGGTCATGGTCGTGGTCATGGTTGTGATCATGATTGCCAGGCGGTGCCAGGGCGCCCCAGTAGATGGGGGCGTAGGCGGGGGAATCGCTGTAGGCGGGCTGGGACAGCTGGTCAAGGAACTGATCGTTTTGCTGGCGAAGTGCGTTGTTCTCTCCCTGCAGCCGGCCGCGATAGGCAGCCTCGCTGATCTGCGCCTGCTGCCGCGCGTCATCGGCGCGCTCTTTCTCGTCGTCGGCCCTCTGTTGGGCCTGGGCGTCCATCTTTTGCTGGTAGGCGTCGACTCGTTGCTGGTAGAGCCCCTGCAGATGGTGCGAATCCGCATAGCGCTTCGCGAGGGCATCCTGGCCAAGGTCGAGATACTGATCGATGACTTCGCTGTCGCTGGCCTGATGGATCAATTCGCCGCTGCCACCAGGGCAGGGCCGATCGGTATATTCGAGCTGCCCGCCCTTCGTGCATTTGTAGATGTTTTGCGCGCCAGCAGCCTGCGTCGCCGCCAACAGCAGGAAGGCGGTACACAAAAGACCCGTTCTTGAGGACGAAGTTTTCATCTTGACCGCCAAGTCGAAGTTTTCATCGTGATGGGCATTCTGCGCTGATTGCATCCACGCTGCGTAATGAAAATGTAGATCAATACGGGGACCAGGGACCGAAGTCAGCTTGCATTTAAGCAGGCTGGCGCCCCACTGCGCCGACGGTACCGGGTCAGTTACCTAAAAATGGCAAGGCGGCGTCGAGAAAAGCCGCCGGCTGTTCGGTGTGCAGGCGGTGACCACCATCCAGCGTGCGAAGGGTAGAGTGGGGAATCGCATTGGCGAGCAAGGGCAGCCGTTCGGCGGAGAGATGGCTTTGCGTTGCGCCGAGCAGAAGGGTCGGTGCGCGGATGGCGGCGAGGCTGGCCCACCATGCAGGCGTTGGCGTGCTTAGTGCGGCGAGGATGGGCTTTCTCATGCGCAGGTCGAAGCGGTTCGTAAACGCGATCGCCAGCATGCGTCGGATGCCCATAGACGCCAGCAGGCGGCGCACGCTTGGCACGCTCCGGACCTTGCTTGCATCGGACTTGTCGCGTAGTGGTGTCGGGACGTCCTCGATCAGCAGGCGGCGGACGCGTTGCGGTTGCAGCGCTGCCACGGACAGCGCGACAAATCCGCCCAGCGAATGGCCGATCAGATCCACCTGTGCCAACGCCAGGTGATCGAGCAGGGTGATCACATCGGTGCTGAAATCGGGTAGTGGATAGCTTGCTGCCCTTGCACTGCGGCCATGGCCGCGCAGGTCCAATGCGATCACCCTGTGTCCGCCGGCGATCAGTGCACGTGCCACGCCATCCCAGGTGTCTGAAGTGCCCGCCATGCCGTGCAGAAGGATCACGACATTGCCATCGGCTGGGCCGCCGTCGCGATAGGCAAGGCGGCAGCCATCAGTTGCGTGGAGGTACTGATGGCGTGAAAGGTGGCGCGGCATCGCGAACAGATTCCTTTGGGGGCGCCTGCGTCGAGGGGCGCAACGGGGAGCGAGTATGCCGCATCGATTGCAGAGTCCCATAGGTGATTGGCGCTGGCTTGTCGTCTAATACGCGAACTTCAGGCCACCCCGGCGCTGCCCATGAGTGCGTTGCTGCTGCTATTCGTGTGCCTGGTCCTCGGCGGGTTGGTGGCGCGCTTTGCGAAGCCGCCGGCCGGCATCGTGCCTGGCATCAACTGGTGGGTGATCAACGTGGCGCTGCCTGCGCTGGTGTTGAAGCTGATTCCACGGGTGAAGCTCGATCCGCAGCTGTGGTTTCCCGTTGCGGCGATGTGGCTTACGTTCGCTGGCGCCTGGTTGCTGTTCGGCCTGCTCGGGCCGCGACTGGGCTGGCCGCGGCAGCGCATCGGGGCACTGATCCTGGTCTGCGGCCTGGGCAATACCGCCTTCATGGGTTACCCGCTGATGCAGGCGCTGCACGGTCAGCCGGGCCTGGCGCTGGCGGTGGTGGCCGATCAGCTTGGCGCGTTTCCGCTGCTGGCATCGGCGGGTGTCGTGGTGGCGTGCCTGTATGCCGGACGTACGCCAAAGCCAGCGATGATTGTGCGACGCGTGCTCACGTTTCCTGCATTTGTCGCGCTGATCGTCGGCATCGTGGTCGGCGTGCTGGGCGGCTGGCCGGACTGGCTAGATGGCGTGTTCACGCCGATCGGCGCCACGCTGACGCCGTTGGCGCTGTTCTCGGTCGGGCTGCAGTTCAAGTTCCGTCCGGGCGACCACCAGATGGGCGCGGTTGGATGGGGGCTAGGCTGGAAACTGCTGCTGGCACCGTTGCTGTGCTGGACGTTGGGCGTCGCCGCTGGCATCGGGGGACTGGTGCTTACTGTCGGCGTGCTGCAGGCGGCGATGGCGCCCATGATCTCGGCGGCGATCCTGGCCGACGAGTACGAACTGGAGCCCGCGCTGGCCAATACGGTGCTCGGTGCAGGCATCGTGCTGTCGCTCCTGACCATACCGCTGGGCAATTTGTGGCTCGGTGGCTGAGCCTCGCTTGGGGGCCGCTTGCGCCGGGCGCCTGCTGCATTGAGACTAGCCTGGTTCTCATGAACAGGGGTTCGTGACATGTCCAGTTTCGACCTGATCAAGCGTTTTCTCGGAAACGCTGGGCATACAGAGCGTCGCGCGGTGCCGCGCAGTGGCGTACCCAAGGCAGCTTGGGTCTTGGTAGTGGACGACTCGCCCACCATCCGCGCCGTGCTCGGCAAGATGCTGGCCCAGGATAGCCATGTGGTGTTCAAGGCCGCCGACGGCGAAACGGGGATCGAGATGGCCCGCAAGGAATGTCCGGACCTGATCTTTCTCGACATCGTGTTGCCCGGCATGAATGGCTTTGCGGTGCTCCGCGCGCTGCGCCGTGACCCACTGACCCGTGCCATCCCGATCGTGATGATCAGCGGCAACGTGCAGGCGACCGAGCAGTTCTATGTGCAGCGCTATGGCGCCGACGATTTCATGAAGAAGCCCTTTGGTCGCGGTGAGGTATTTGCGCGCATCCAGCAGCTGACGAAAACGGGTCGGCTGGTCGTGCGCGAGCGGCTGCTGGAGGACATGCTGCCGCGGGAGCCCGAACACACCGAGGCTGAGCGCAATGCGATTCCGGACATCGCGATGCCGGATCTGCATCAGCAGGATATGCGCGATTTGAACGCGCCTGATTTAAGTCGGCCTGACTTAAATCGGGCTGATTCAAACCGGCCTGATTCAAACCGGCCTGATCTGAACCAGCCCGGCGTGATCGCGCCAGCCACCGATCCCTGACCGGGCCAGCCGTCAAGACATGAGCAAGTTGCCAGCGGGTCCGATGACCGAAGTGCGCGTCGACCTGTGGCTTTGGGCTGCGCGTTTCTTCAAGACACGCAGTCTGGCCAAGCAGGCGATCGACGGCGGCAAGATCGATGTCAACGGCGGCGGCTGCAAGCCGGCCAAGGCGTTGCATGTGGGTGATCGGTTGAAGATCAGCCGCGGCGAGGAACGGCTGGAAGTCGAGGTGCTGGGGTTGTCCGACAAACGCAGCCAGGCCAGCGTGGCGCAGGCGCTTTACCTGGAAACGGAGGCCAGCCGTGTTGTCCGCGAGGCGGGCAAGGAGCAGCGCCGATTGACCGGTGCTGCCTTTGACCACCCGCCAAAACGCCCGGACAAGCACGCGCGTCGCGATTTGCGACGTATGAAGGATGCGCGCTGAGCAGTGCATCGCAGATTGCCGGCCGGATCTGGTGGAACATCCACGCAAATCGCGGGGGTTGCGCACGTTGCGCTGTTCCTCAAGGCCCGGGGGCTTGGATGGACTTGCACGCACTGATGACCGGCATCGGCTTTTTCAAAAGCCTGCGCAATAGCACCTATGGCGAACAGCGTTCGGAACAACGTCTCCAGGCCACGCTGGGCGCACGCATGCTGGTGGTCGACGACTCACCCACCATCTGTGCCGTGCTCGGCAAGATGCTGGGCCAGGAGGGCTATGCGGTGCTCAAGGCGGGCGATGGCGAGAGTGCCATCGAACTGGCCCGCAGTGAGCAGCCGGCGCTGATCTTTCTCGACATCGTGTTGCCGGGCATGAACGGCTTTGCCGTGCTGCGCGCGCTGCGCCACGATCCACGCACCCGGCATATTCCGATCGTGATGATCAGTGGCAATCAACAGGCAACCGAACAGTTCTACGTGCAGCGTTTCGGGGCCGACGATTTCATGAAAAAGCCATTCGGCCGCGACGAGGTGACCCGGCAGATCGGAAAACTGGTGGCGGCAGGACGGCTGGTCGTACGGCAGCCCTCAGCGCCGGTTAGCGTGCTGCTGCCGGAACTCTCGCCGATGGCATTGGCAGCGATCCCTGATATCGCGATGCCCGATGCGGATGAGCCGCACATGGCCACGCCAATGATGTTGCCGGAATCGTCATTGCGGCAGGTCCACGGCTGAGCGAAGTCCGTGATGAGGGGCCAGGCGCTTGCTGCGCCGCTGTCTCCATGCCGTGCAAGTCACCTGCCTGGGCAGGTCATCGGGCAATCCGCCAACCGTAGCTGAACAGATGCCCCGGCAGTCCGCGGTCCTGTCAACGCGATGATCCATTGCGCCGTTCCCCGTGTTGCAACCGTCAGACAATCCGACCATCCGGACTGACGGCCGCAAAGGGGCCCCTTGTCGATCGTGGACGATTCACCCGTTTGGGCCTCGGCCGTGACGCGTGGACGCCATGTTTCCCTTGGCAGGAGGTCGGTGCAGTTTTCCCGAACATGTTCAGTCTTACCCACTCCAAAACGAGGCCGTTACTTATGCATGCAAAGTCGACTATCCGTTTCAGCATGATGGGATTGCTGGTATCAGCCGCGCTCGCTTCCGGCGCCGCGATGGCACAGGCTGCGCCGCAGGCGAACGATCCGGGTCACCCGCGCGTCAACGAAGTCAACCAACGCCTGGACAACCAGCAGAATCGCATCCAGAAGGGTGTGGCCGATGGTCAGATCAACGCGAAGCAGGAAGCACGCGACGAAAAGCAGGACTCCAACATTGCGCAGCGTGAAAGTGCGGACCAGGCCAAGAACGGTGGCCACCTCACCAAACAGGAACAGCGCAACCTCAACAAGTCCGAAAATCACGACAGCCGGCGTATCCACAAGCAGCGCACGCAGTGATGCTCCTCTGAAGTGGTAGGCACGGCGTTGATCGTTGATCTGAATCTCCTCGTGTACGCACGGGGAGGTTTTTCGAACTGTTGTCCAGCATCGCCGCTGTCCACAGCTTTCGCATGGCGTTGACAGGTCATCGCGTATCCAGACTTGAACACCGACACGCCCGGTAGAGCGCAGGGCTGTCTCTAGCGTGAGCCTGGCGACCTCCATCATCGGGTCGCCCGACAACTGGAGTTTCGTTTGCGCAACCATCGGACAAGTCTTCTTCTGCGCTTGACTGTGCTCGGCGCGGTACTAATGCTGGGTGGTTGCAGCGGTGTCTTGTTTGCAGGACTCAACGCCACTGACGAGCACACGAACATCGGCACCGAAAGCCATGTCGTGTTCGATACGCAGCATCATCTTGCGCTGGACGTGTATCGCCCCACGGACGCACAACAAGCACCCATCGTGGTTTTCTTCTACGGTGGGGACTGGATGCGTGGCAAGCGCCAATGGTATCGGTTTGCCGGTGCTGCGCTGGCGGCGCACGGCGTAATCGCGGTGATTCCGGACTACCGCAAATACCCGAAAGTAAAAATGGATGGCTTCATGCAGGATGCGGCGCATGCCGTGGCGTGGACGCGAGATCATGCCGAGCAGATCGGCGGTGATCCGCAGGACATTTTTCTGATGGGGCATTCAGCGGGTGGGCAGATCGCGGCCTTGCTCGCCACTGATTCGAAGTGGCTTCAGGCGGATGGCATGCAGCCACGGGATCTGGCTGGATTCATTGGTCTGGCTGGCGTCTACGACTTTGTGCCGATAGCGGCCAAGGAAAAGGACATGATCGGCATGTTCGGCAAGACCACGGCCGAGCAGCGCCGGGCGCAGCCTGTTTCGTTTGTGCACGGCGCCGAACCGCCGATGCTGCTCTTGCATGGAACAGCCGATCATGAAGTCGATCCGTCGAACAGCAAATCGTTGGCGCAAGCGATGCAGGCAAATCAACAGGACGTCACCTTGAAGCTTTATCCAGGTGTGGGTCATTCGGCGCTGTTGTTTTCAATGTCGCGGCCGATGCGTGGTCATGCGCCAACGCTGGACGACGTGCTGACGTTTATCCATGCGCATGGGAAAAGCACTTCGCACGATGGGTCTTCTGATACTTCATCGTGGCGGCGATCCATGTCGGCAAATGTGGGGTCTTGAAATTCTGCGGGCTATGAGCTGGGGCTGGGGGCGGTGGGGCGCGCGCTGACAGTTTTTCTCCTGCGCCTGCTTGTCCGGAAGAAGGGACTTGCTTGGATCTTCACGGGCGAAGAGCAACCCCGCCCCAGCCCTCCCCTGCAAGCAGGGGAGGGAGCACGGCAAGAGGCACAGCGGTTCGAGGGAGATAGGACAGTCGCTCGAACCGACCTGACTGCCTGATCAGAGCTTGAGGCCAACCGCCTCAGCCACGCCGGCTGCATACGCGGGATCGGCCTTGTCGAAATGCCCCAGCTGACGACGGATGATTTCCTCGGGTACGCCCTGCATGGCCGCGGCGATATTGTCGAACAATTGCTGCCGCTGATCCGCGCTCATCAGGCGAAACAGATCGCCGGCCTGGGTGTAGTCATCGTTACCCTGACGATGATCGTAGCGATCGGCGTCGCCGGAGATTTTAAGCGGCGGCTCTTGCACCGACTTATCCTGGACCGGACCACCGAACGAGTTCGGCTCATAGTTCACGCTGCCGCCGCCGTTACCATCGAAGCGCATCTCTCCATCGCGGTAGTAGTTGTGCACCGGACAGCGCGGACGATTGACCTCCAACGACTCGTGATTGGTGCCGAGTCGATGACGTGCGGCGTCTGCGTACGAAAAAATGCGGAACTGCAGCATCTTGTCCGGGCTGTGACTGATGCCGGGCACGACATTCGCCGGCGAGAAGCTCGATTGCTCGACCTGGGCGTGATAGTTGTCGGGATTCTGGTTGAGCTCAAGCACGCCCACCTCGATCAGCGGGTAATCCTTGTGCGGCCACACCTTGGTCAGGTCGAACGGGTTGTAGCTGGTGTTCTCCGCATCCGTCTCGGGCATGATCTGCACCGACAGCGTCCAGCGCGGGAATTCCTTGCGCTCGATGGCCTCGTATAGATCGCGCTGATGCGATTCGCGATCCACGCCGATCACGCTCGCGGCATGTTCATTGGTCCAGTTTTCGATACCTTGCTGGGTCTTGAAATGAAACTTCACCCAGTAGCGTTCGCCGGCGTCGTTCCAGAAGCTGTAGGTATGGCTGCCAAAGCCATGCATGTGCCGCAGGCTGGCCGGCAGGCCGCGATCACTCATCAGGATGGTGACCTGGTGCAGCGACTCCGGCGATAGCGACCAGAAATCCCACATCGCCGTGGCGCTGCGCATGTTGCTGCGGGGATCGCGCTTCTGCGTATGGATGAAATCCGGAAACTTGTACGGGTCACGCACGAAGAACACCGGTGTGTTGTTGCCGACCAGATCCCAGTTGCCTTCGTTGGTGTAGAACTTGATCGCGAAACCGCGCACGTCGCGTTCGGCATCGGCCGCGCCGCGCTCACCGGCGACGGTGGAGAAGCGCAACAGCAAGGGTGTCTTGCTGCCCGGTTTGAACACGCTGGCGCGGGTATAGCGGCTGATGTCGTGGGTGATCGTCAGCGTGCCGAATGCGGCCGACCCTTTGGCGTGCACGACGCGCTCGGCAATGCGCTCGCGATTGAAGTGCGCGTGTTTCTCGAATAACTGATGATCCTGCACCAGCAGCGGTCCACGGGGGCCGGCCGTGAGGCTGTTCTGGTTGTCAGGTACCGATGCGCCGGAAGATGTCGTCAGGGTTTTGCGAGGGTCGCTCATAGCGGTCTTCCTTTCTGGTGCAGGCTGGAATGATGGGGAGGCAGGCCGCGGCTGGCGTTGGCTGGCTCCCGACCGAATCTACGCAGCCCGTGCAATCGATGGAAGTCGATTGTTTCAATGCGTGTGATAGCCGGAGGCTATCGCTATGGTGATCAGGACCTCGCAGGAGCAAGGCTCATGCGAAAAAATAGCCGTGTGTCGCCTTGCGCACGCGGCGGGCGAGCGCTTCGGCGTCCCGCTCGCCACGCTCGCCCGCGGCGTCCACCATGCCGCGCACAATCGCCATCACATCCGCAGCGGCGAGTATGGGGTCGGCAACCATGGGAGCGTCGCCGTGCTTGAACAACGCGATGACGAGGTCGGTGATGTGGTCGGCCACGCGCTGATCGCGATGGCTTAGCGGCAAGCGGCGCTCCTCGAAATCAAGCAGTCTGGCCAGTTTCGGCCGGCGCATCTGATGCGCTACTGCGGCATCGATCAGTCGATCGAAACCCGTCATGCAACTTTTCGTTTGCGCCGCGCCGGCGAGCGCGCTGACTAGCGGCACCGTCTCGCGATCGATCAGAGCGGCGGTCAATGCATCTTTGTTGGGAAAATATTGATACAGCGAGCCGATGCTGACGCCGGCTCGCTCCGCCACGGCATTCGTGGTGTATCCGGCAAAGCCGCGCGTTTCGAGAATGCGAGCTGCTGCTTCCAGGATGACGTTCACGGTCTCGCTAGATCGCGCCTGAGTCGGTTGTTTGCGCGGCGTCAGCGAGGTTCGTCGTTTGCGCGTGGCCATGGGCGGTATGCGAGTAGTGAATGTGAGCAATCATTCATATCTTGATCGCACCTTCCCAACCATGCAAATGCGAGGCAATCATGTCCCTGCAACCCGATA
>JBAPPP010000634.1:0-5832 GCA_049280175.1 Rhodanobacter sp. | reverse complement strand
GCCACATACCGGCAAGCTGCTGCTCCAGTGGCGCATGCGCCGGCCACACAAGCGTGGTTTCGTCGCTGCCGCGTGCGAGCTGGCGGCGGTCGATCTTGCCGCTCGCCGTCAGTGGTAGCGCCGCGTGCCATACAAAGGCCTGCGGCACCAGATACGGCGCCAGCGTAGCTTCGCAGTGTTCGCGCAGGCGGGTTGCCAGCGACGCCTCGTCGAGCTGGGCGTCGTGCGCCACCACGTGCGCCACCAGGCGCTTGCCTGCCATCGCGTCCATCGCGACAACGATCGCCTCGACGATCGCGGGATGCCGGCAGAGCACGACCTCGATCTCCGCCGGCTCGATCCGGTAGCCATCCAGCTTGATCTGCTCGTCCAGCCGGCCCCGATAATCAAGTACGCCATCGCCGAGATTCCGCACGCGATCGCCAGTGCGATACCAGCGCTCACCGCCCCGTTCGATAAAGCGCTCGGCGGTCAGTTCGGGGCGATGGATATATCCGGCAGCGAGGCAATCGCCGCCCAGCAAAAGTTCGCCTTCGGCATCACCGGTTACTTCGTCGCCTTGCGCATCGACCACGCGTACAAGGACGTGCGGCAACGCGCGTCCGATCGGCGGCAGCTCCGGCCAGTTTGCCGGATCCCCTGACAGTTCATGCGAGGTAACCACGTGCGTTTCGGTCGGTCCGTAGTGGTTGTGCAGTACGCAGCCGGGCAACGCGCTGCACAAGGCGCGGATTGCCCGGGTAATGCGCAGCTGCTCGCCGGCCGTGATCACATCGCGCAACATGCTAGGCACAACGCCGCCGGCCGCGACGGCTTCGGCCAGTGCCTGCAACGCGACGTACGGTAGGAAGATGCGTTCGACCCGCTCGCGCTCGAGCAAGGCAAGCAACTCGTACGGATCGCGGCGTTCCGCGTCGCTCGGCAGCACCAGGGTACCGCCGGTGGCGAACGTGGAGAAGATTTCCTGGAACGACACATCGAAGCCAAGCGGAGCAAATTGCAGCGTGCGCGCAGGCATACCCAGTCGCGGATGGGCAACGTGCCAGTCGATCAAGCGCGCCAGCGGACCACGCCGCATGGCCACACCCTTGGGCCGCCCGGTGGAGCCCGAAGTGAACAGAACGTAGGTCAGCGCAGCGGGATCCTCCGCCACTGGCGGAAGGTTGCTGACCGCGACATCAGCGACCGATTCCAGTGACAACACCGCGATCCCGTTGCCGGGAAATTCGCTTAGCAGATCGTCTCGACCCAGCAGCAGCATCGGCCGCGCATCCGCCAGCATCATGGCCAGTCGCTCACGCGGATACTGCGGATCCAGCGGCAGATAGGCTGCGCCAAGACTGAGGATCGCCAGAATCGCCGCAACGGTATCCGGGGTGCGCTCCGCGACGATGGCCACAACGCTGCCGGGCTCGACCCCCGCAGCGCTCATCGCCCCGGCCAGTGCACGCTGACGTCCGCGCAGCGAAGCGTTGTCGCAATCGCCGGTAGCGCCGATAAGTCTTGCCACGGTTGAGGCGCAGGCAAGCGCAAGCACGGACGCGGACGGTGCGTCCGTCGCCGACACCTGCTCCTGACCTATCGGCCCTGCTTGAGTCTTCACGCCGTTGCCCCTGCCCCCCGGTGTCGGGCTTGCATTGCAAATCCATCCACTTCGACTGCGCGCGACATGTGTCCGGGAAAACATGACCTCGATACCCGACCGCATGACGTACGAGTAAACCTTGCTTGAATGACAAGCGATGTTCTCAGCGCCGCCCCCAACCGGAATGTTGATTGGCACCACCGAGCTCGGCGAGCCCGAGCAGCGGCCCGAGCAAGTTGAGATAGGTACCGAGCGACAGTGCCTTGCCAGGGTTGCCCAGACGGCGGCGTTCATTGATCACATCACCAACGAACAAACGCCAGTTCTCCGGACCCAACTGATCGAATGCCACGGAAATCGTCATGTTCAAACTGCGCGCCGTATGCCACCAGCCGCAGGGAAGGAACAGTGTTTCGCCGGCGCGGATCACGATCTTTTGTGACTGTGCCTGGCGCAATAACGGGTACAGCTCGTAATCGGGATGATGGTGGTTCTTGATCGAGGACTGCCATGGCATCTCGGGGTTGACGTACAGCAGATGCTCCTGTCCCGGCGCATATACCGTGAACTCCTTGTCGCCATGCAGCTGGGTGATCCATGCGTGCAACTGCATGACGTCGTAGTGCAGATACGGGAACTCGCCGCCGGGACCGCCAAAGAAGATTTCCAGGTTGTTGACGTAACGGAACAACCCCTGGGGAACCAGCGGATTTGCCTGGCGATCCGGCAGGCTGTACGGGAACCGCGGCGTGACCTCGCCCAGCAGCTCGCGAAAATCCTTGGCGATCTCGAACTTGCAGGGATACGGCCCCGGCTTATCGGCCGTCGAGGCTTCGAGCATGTCGATCAGTTCGCTCAGGCGATAGTCGCGTCCACGAACCCGCACCGTATGGTCGCCGTATTGGCGACGAAAGAAATCCGGCGTGCCCCTGCCATACACCGGCCAATCGCGCGCCGCGTCGGTCAGGATTACCGGTCGTCGCGGCTTGCGATAGTTCTCGATGAACTCGGCCACACCCAACCCGGCGCGGCGCTCCACTGGCTCAGGCACAGCCGGGCGGACGACATCCACCTCTCCAAGCGCAACCGATTCCCGAGCATTCATGCCAGCCTCCTGTGCCGCGTCGACGCGCCCGTCTTTGCGAAGCGCACCGCGGCATATCGTGAAACCTTCGTTAGCCCAATCCCCAATCACCGCGTCGATTCGCGCCGAAGCGTTCCGCCAGGCTCAGCACGGGCCCCAGCAGACGCAGGTAGGCGCCGAGCACGGCGGCCTTGAATCGCCTTCCCGCACGACGTTCCGCCGCCACTACCTCACCAACGAACTCGCGCCAGTTGTCGGGCCCCAGCTGGTCGAAACCGATCGTGATCCCCATGTTCAGACAGCGCGCCGTATGCCAGGTGCCGCACGGCAAAAACAGCGCCTCGCCAGCACGCACGACGACCTTGTAGCTGCGTGCCTTGCGAAATAGCGGATAGCGCTCGAAGTCCGGATTTTCGGAATGCTCGACCCCGGACAACCAGGGTTTCGCCGGATCGATGTACAGCAGATCCTCCTGGCCAGGTTCGTACAGGGTGAATTCCTTTTCGCCATAAAGTTGGGCGATCCACGCATGCATGCGCAGATAGTCGTAGTGCAGGTAGGGGAATTGGCCACCTGGGCCACCAAAGAAAATTTCCAGATGATTTACCCACTCGAACACACGCTTGGGAACCAGCGAATGGGTGTGGCGATTCGGCAGGCTGTAGGCAAAGCGCGGACTGATGTCCGGCAGCAACGCACGGCAGTCCGAGAACGTGCACGGATAGGGACCCGGATTCTCGGCGGTGGAAGCCTGCTGCAATGCGATGACTTCGCCCAGGCGATAGTCGCGCCCGCGTATTCTGATCGGGCGATCGCCATGCTCGCGGCGAAAATACTCCGGCGTGTAGCGGCCACAGGCCTGCCAGTCGCGCAGCGCATCGGTCAGGATCACCGGGCGCCGCGGCTTCCGATAGAGACGGACGAATTCGTCCACGCCCATGCCGCTGACGCGCTCGACGACGCGCTCGACGCGTGGGTAATCGTCGGTCGCGACGCCTGTCGCCACTGAGGACACTGTGCTCACGTCTGCCACCCCCCTTTCCCCGGTGCGACCCTGCCGAACCACCCTATCCCGCGCTGATGGCCCGCTTTACATGATCGTACCGCGATATTCCGTGCTTCAGTGCACACTATACCCCTGAAATGGGGGCAAAATGCTGCCCGAAGGGGGTGCTGGAGCATGCCCGCCGGGGGCCGTGGCTGGCAGCTGCCGCGGCGAGTCTCAAGCCTCCGGCTTGCTGAACGAACTTTGGCGGGGAGACGGCCGGCCGCACCGGGGCAACGTGCAAAGATGGCGCAGCACGCTCGGAGGGGAGCGGTTCGCCGGGTGGCAGTCATGATTCCGCAACTTACCAAGGCGCTCATGTGAAAAACGTGACGGTAGGCCCGATCCCCAACCTGTTCCTGGTCGGCGCACCCAAATGCGGGACCACGTCGCTGTACGAATATCTGCGCCAGCACCCGCGGGTTTTCTTTCCCGCAAACGAAAGCGATTACTGGCGCACCAAGGAGCCGAATCACTTTTGCCCGGACCTCGAAATCGTCGATCGATTTTCCATCAAGGACAGTCGCAGCTATCTTGATCTCTACGAGGGCAGTGAACGATCGGCTTGGCGTGGCGATGCCTCGCCGTATTATCTGTTTTCCGAATCAGCACCCGAAATGATCAGGCAATATTGCCCGGGCGCACGCATTCTTCTGACGCTTCGGCCGCCGGTCGACATGATGCGCTCCTATCATCGTGACCTGCTGCATATCCAGCTGGAAGACATCGTCGACTTTTACGATGCCATCGGCGCCGGCACCACCGCACACGGTGCATTGTTCATCCGGCAACCGGGCCGCAGCCCGAAATACCTCGACTATTTCTCCATCAGTCGCTTTGCGCCACAGGTGGAACGCTATCAATCCGTGTTTGGGCGCGATCGAGTAAAAGTCGTCCTGCTAGAGGACATCGCCAACGCGCCGCAGGCGACGTTCAGGGAGGTCCTTTCGTTTCTCGATATCGACAATTCGTTTCAACCCGAATTTCGCATACACAACGAAACATCCCAGAGGAAATCGCCACTCGAGCGCTGCATCAGCTCGATCTACGGGTTGCCGGGCGTAAAGCAATTCTCGCAATCCGTGTTTCCCTACGCGGCCAGACGCCGGCTGCTGTCTGCCATTCGCCGCAAACCGCGCCGCGTTGCGCAGCCTGACCCGCGCGACGATCAGCTGCGCGAGTTGTGCGCGCCTGATGTGGAACGGTTGTCGACGTTGATTGGACGCGACCTCGGTCACTGGCAGCACCCGCCTCGACGATGAGCGGGCCGACTGGCCGCCTTCATTCTGCATCGCCCCAAGACGGCGACCTGAATTGGCTGGTCAACGATCGGTGCTGGTAAAGGCCCACCAGGGCGCCCGGCTTCACGCCAACGTGAACTCGGGCGGGCGCCGTCGAACCTTGACAGGTGCATCGAAAGGCGCGCCCAATGGAACTCTCGCCTTCGCATGAGCCCATCATGTTGCGCCGGCCTCCCGCATTCAGCGTGATCATCCCGACGCATAACCGTTGCTCTCTGGTCGAGCGCGCGATCGCCAGCGTACTGGCCTGCAAGATGACCAACGACATGGAAATCATCGTCGTCGACGATGCTTCCACTGACGACACGATGCAGGCTCTGCAGGCCACGCATAAGCAAGACGCGCGCGTGCGGATCCTGCGATTGGAAATCAACCAGGGACCGTCGGTGGGCCGCAATTGCGGACTCGCGGCCGCAACGGGAGATCTGGTTCTATTCCTCGATTCTGATGACACGCTGCTGCCGGACGCACTGGGGTTTGCCGAGGTCGCGTTCCAGCAAGTCCCGGAACTGCAATTTCTGACTTTGGAAGGCGAAAAGACTTCACTTGAATGGAAAACGTTTGAACGGGGCATTGTTCGGGCTCGAAACCCGGGCTGGCGTGCCGAAGGCTTCCGTGCCGATCTTCTGCAACAGCGCTCAATAGAGCCGCCGGTTGGCGTTGACAGCCCACCAGGGACGCTTGAATTCGGTGACCTTTTCCCTGCCATCCTGTTCGGCGACCTGTTCTTTCTGTCGGGCCTGGTCATACGCATGCAGGCTGCACTTGCCGCGGGACCTTTCAATCCCCGCTATCGATATCTTGAAGACTGGGATTT
>JBAPPP010000633.1:0-4824 GCA_049280175.1 Rhodanobacter sp. | reverse complement strand
GGCGCACCCTGTGCGCGAAAGGCCTGCCGCGGTGCCATCGCGCACAGGGTGCGCTCTTACACCAGCGAGTGAGTAGATGAGCAAGATCGCCGATTTCAATGCCTATCCCGACGTGCATGGCCGCTTCGGCAACTACGGCGGCAGCTATGTCGCCGAGACCCTGATGGCGCCGCTGGCGGAGCTCACCGAGGCCTATCTGCGGTTGCGCGACGATCCGGAGTTCATCGCCGAGCTCGATCGCGATCTGAAGTACTACGTCGGCCGGCCCAGCCCGATCTATCACGCCGAACGCTTGTCGCAGCATGTGGGCGGCGCACGGATCCTGTTCAAGCGCGAAGACCTCAACCATACCGGCGCGCACAAGATCAACAATACCGTGGGCCAGGCACTCGTCGCCAAGCGCATGGGCAAGCCGCGCATCATTGCCGAGACGGGCGCCGGCCAGCACGGCGTGGCCAGCGCCACGGTAGCCGCGCGGCTGGGCCTGAAGTGCGTGGTCTACGTGGGCGCGGTGGATATCGAGCGGCAGAAGATCAACGTCTACCGCATGAAGCTGCTGGGTGCGGAAGTGGTGCCGGTGACATCCGGCTCGAAGACGCTGAAGGATGCGTTGAACGAGGCGATGCGCGACTGGGTCACCAACGTCGCCGACACGTTCTACATCATCGGCACCGTCGCTGGCCCGCATCCGTATCCGCTGATGGTGCGTGATTTCAATGCGGTCGTCGGCCGCGAGGCACGCGCGCAGATGCTGGAGCAATACGGTCGCCTGCCGGATGTACTCACTGCGTGCGTGGGTGGTGGCTCCAACGCGATCGGGTTGTTCCATGCGTTTCTGAATGACGCCGACGTGCGTATCGTCGGTGCCGAAGCAGCGGGCGAGGGCATTGCCAGCGGCCATCATGCTGCCTCCTTGCTGGCCGGCCGACCGGGCGTGCTGCATGGTAATCGCACATACGTACTTTGCGACGACAACGGCCAGATTACCGAGACACATTCGGTCTCTGCCGGTCTGGACTATCCCGGTGTCGGTCCCGAGCATGCGTTCCTGAAGGACGCCGGCCGTGCCGAATATCTCGGTATCACTGACGACGAGGCGCTGGAGGCGTTTCATCTGCTGGCACGCACCGAGGGCATTCTCGCCGCGCTCGAATCCAGTCATGCCGTGGCGCAGGCGATCAAGCTCGCACGCGAGTATCCGAAAGATGGACTGGTGTTGTGCAACCTGTCAGGTCGCGGCGACAAGGACGTGCACACGATCGCCGCACTTGAAGGGGTGGAAGTATGAGCCGCATCGACCGGCGCTTCGCCCAGCTCAAGGCGGCCAGCCGCACGGGTCTGATTCCTTTCGTTACTGCCGGTGATCCTGCGCCCGAACACATGGTGGCGCTGATGCACGCGCTGGTCGATGCCGGCGCCGACCTGATCGAACTGGGTGTGCCGTTCTCCGATCCGATGGCCGATGGCCCGGTGATCCAGCATGCCAGCGAGCGGGCAATTGCCAAGGGTGTCGGGCTGGTTGACGTGTTGCGCTGGGTTGCCGAATTCCGCGCTCGTGACGCGGACACGCCGGTGGTGTTGATGGGTTATCTGAACCCGGTCGAGATCCACGGTTACGCGCTTTTTGCACAGGAAGCGGTGCAGGCTGGCGTCGATGGCGTGTTGCTGGTCGATTGCCCGCTGGAGGAGGCGGCGGTGCTGCAGCCGTTGCGCGACGCGGGGTTGCAGCAGATCCTGCTCGCTGCGCCGACCACCGCACCCGCCCGTATGGCGCAGTTGTGCGAGGCCGCCGAGGGTTTCCTGTATTATGTGTCGTTTGCCGGTATCACCGGTGCGGCGCACTTGAGTACCGGCGGGATCGCAGCGCGCGTTGCGGATATCCGCGCCCACGCCCGAACCCCGGTGGCGGTAGGCTTCGGCATTCGCGATGCGGCGAGCGCAAAGGCGATTGCCGGCTTTGCCGATGCGGTGGTGATTGGCAGCGCGCTGGTCGAGCGGCTTGCTGGCGCCACGGATGCGGCGGACATCGCCGCGCGGATACGCGAGTTTCTCGCGCCGATCCGTGCCGCACTTGATGCGCACTGACTGAATAACCATAAAGGGCAGGCCCATGAAGGGCCGTTCTTGAAGGACTGGTCCACGGAAGGCAGACATCGCTTGTCGATGGCGCGCTTACGAATATCTAGGGTGATGCGATGAACTGGCTGCAAAAAATCATGAATCCGCGCACCCGCACGCAGCAACCGAATGGCGGCAAGGGTTCGGTGCCGGAAGGTGTCTGGGAGAAATGCGGCGGTTGCGGCACGGTGTTGTATCGACCGGAGCTCGATCGCAACCTGATGGTCTGCCCCAAGTGCGGTCATCATCACTACATCGAAGCGCGTACGCGCCTGCTTGCGTTGCTGGATGAAGGTACCGCGCAGGAGCATTGGGCCAGCATGGAGCCCACCGATCCGCTGAAATTCCGCGACACCAAGAAGTACCGCGACCGCATTGTCGCTGCGCAGAAAAAGGTCGGCGAAAAGGACGCGCTGCTGGCGATGAGCGGCGAGCTCAAGGGACGGCCGCTGATGGCGGTGGCGTTCGAGTTTGCCTACATGGGTGGCTCGATGGGCTCCGTGGTGGGCGAGAAGTTCACCCGTGCTGCCGAGCGCGCATTGGCCGATCGCAGTGCCCTGGTGTGCTTCTCCGCCACCGGCGGTGCACGCATGCAGGAGGCATTGTTTTCGCTGATGCAGATGGCCAAGACCTCCGCTGCGCTGGCGCGCCTGCGCGATGCCGGTGTGCCTTACATCAGCGTGCTGACGAACCCGACCACCGGCGGTGTATCGGCGAGTCTGGCGATGCTCGGCGACATCAACATCGGCGAGCCGAAGGCGTTGATCGGCTTCGCCGGCCCGCGCGTGATCGAGCAGACTGTGCGCGAGACCTTGCCGGAAGGTTTTCAGCGTTCGGAGTTCCTGGTCGAACACGGCGCCATCGACCTGATCGTCGATCGCCGCGAAATGCGCGACAAGCTGGCCGATCTGCTGGGCATTCTCAGCCGGGCATCGCGCGCGGCCTGAAGAAAGCCTTCGCGATGAACACGACGATGCCGCCGCAAGGCGGCATCGTCGTTTCCGGCGCAGGTTTTCCACAGCTACACGTTTTCCACAGCTATTTTATAGCAACAAAGCCAAATACGCCGGAGATGGCCTTACGTCGTGGGTGTATTTAAAAACCACCAGTTCCTATATTCAATCTATAACTTTGCTCGATAGTGTGCTCGCCCGAAGAGCGAGGCCCAATTTTGCACTTCGCCGAGTTTGGTTACGTGACCTCGCGCTGGCACTGAACAGCCCTTGCTCACGCCGTCACGAGTTCCTGTGAGCTCAGATACTTAGCTTGGTTATCCACAGGCTTTACCCCCCGCGCTCCACAACCGCTGTGGAAAACATCAGTTCGCGGGACCGCAAGCGGCAAGCTGTCAGTGGCAGGTGCGCCGGAATCATATCGGCGCAGACTGTAACGCCCTAGGGCCAGTCGTAGTGTGCCTTGAGGGCGGCATATAAAGCCCCCACACCACTGGCCGCGGTCGTCTTCCAAGCCTCAGTACCAGCCTTCGCTACCATGCCACCCAGCCACCCGCGCACCTTACCGCCGTAGTTGTTTTCCTGATGCTCCGGCGCGTCGCTGTCGTCTTCAATGGCCTTCCGCAGATCGTCGATGTCTCCATCGGCCACGCCCTGGCCGCGCAACTCTTTGGCAAGGGAGGCGAAGTCGTTCTGAGTCACGCTGTTCGTGATGCCTTTTACGACGTTGCTCTCACCCACGACGATGGTCGTGTTGTCGCCGAACACCGCCCCACGAAACAAGTTATTCACGCCTTCCTTTCCCAGCTCTTTCTTGATGTCGTCAGCGGTGAAATTGGCCGGTACGCGATCGTGTAGATCCAAAGCAAAGGCTAGCAATCGCGTGCGAACCTGCGTCAGGATCTGGCGGAACGCACCCGCCGCAGGCCGGCCCCAGGCACTCTGCACATAGCAGCCCTCCGTGTAGGCCTTGGAAATCACATGGCAGATCTCAGGGGACACGGTGACGCAGAGATTTCCACCATCGTTGTCTTTGACTACCCATTGCTCGATGGCCCCTACGCCCTCTGTGGTCTTGCGCAGGGTTAGCCACTCGCGGACCTCCGGCTCCAATGCGCCCAGCACAAGGGGTTGCGCGTTGTGCTGCCAGTAGCCATTTGTGACATTGCCCGTGATCTGCAGCCGGACTTCACGGTAGGGCGGGACGGAATCGTTGTCGGGGTAGCCTTCCAGTTCAGAAGCAACCCACGCGGCCATATCGGTGTCGCCGAGCTTATGAGCCAGCACCTGGGCCTGGATGAGAGCATCCTCGATGCGACAGTCGGCTTTGCTCAGCTGGTCGATGAGGTCTTCAATCACTTTCATAGGCCTCTCCACATAGGGCTAATTCGGCGGCGCAGCGACAACCGTGTAGTTGTTTTACGCCGCCGGCAAGTCATCGAGAGCGCGCGTCAGAGACGGCGCGTCGCAAGGCATAAACACCGGCTTCCATGACCTGTGCGGACGGCTGTTCGTGAGCACTAAAATAGCCGGCCGCAGAGAAGTCGTGCGCCTCAAGAAAGCGGGCGATGCTGGCAAATACCATCTCTGGACTAGACGCAGCCCATTGGTCCTTATTGAACGTAAGCATCTTTTCAGCGAGGCGACCAGCGAAGACATCCGCTCCCGCCGCCGGATCTTTCTGGAGCCGGGCGACGAGCGCCGAAGGCGACTCAGGCGCAGTCAGCGACAGTGCCGGCCTGCGCTTTTCTAC
>JBAPPP010000632.1:0-1754 GCA_049280175.1 Rhodanobacter sp. | reverse complement strand
GACTCTGACAATTGACAATATGAGACACTGAGTAAACAGTCTACTCCGAGGAACAGGCCGCAACCATTGAATTCCAGGGTTTTCGTCTTGAGGGGGTGGGCAGCTGTTACTTGGGTGGGAAATTGGGGCATGCCCGTGGTAGGGTGAATGGTGGTTGGAAATTCACCCCCCGTTTTCGCACCCGGAGTTTTGCCATGCTTGCACGACGAGATGCGGGCGAGACCCGCGAGGAACGCATTGAAGCCGTTATGAATCAGTTGCGTCCGAAGATCGAAGCGACGGTTCGCCGCATGGTGGAACGGTCGGTGGACGTCCCAGAGGCGGAGGAGTTCGGAGCCATCGACTTCGAGTTCCGCGACGCGGGACAGGAACTGGCCAACGAGGTCCGGCAAGCCGGTGTGGCGAGCCGGAAAAAAAGGGGTACGTAGGCAGCAGCGTGCCGTGCGAGCAGTGTTCGTACGCCGCCAAGTTCCATTCATACCAGCGTCGGCGGCTGGTGACGGTGCATGGGGCCGTCTGGGTGCAACGGGCCTACTACTACTGCGGCCGGTGCCAGCAGAGCTTTCTTCCTTACGACGACGCGTTGGGCCTGGTGGACGAGGTCAGCCCCGGCCTGATGCCGCTGGTCTGTCTGGCGGGGACGCTGCTGCCGTTCGCCGATGCGGCCCACGACCTTTTGCAGCGGTTCGCCGGAGTGCGGCTGTCGGCCTCGACGGTGCTGCGCGACACGGAAGGGGAAGGCGAGCGTTTGCGGGCGCAGCAGAAGGCGGGGCGAATGGTCGCGTCGATGCAGCCGGAGCCGCACTGGACGGCGACGCGGGAGGGCGAGCAGCCGGCGGCGTACGTGGGCTTGGATGCGTTCAGCGTGCCGATGCAAGGCGTCGGGGCGAGCCAGGCCGAACACCGGATGCTCTACACCGCCTTGCTGTACACGCCGGACAAGGAACACACCCGCTACTTGGTTGATTTTGAACTCGACGCCCTGGCGGAGCAGGTGCGGTCGCAGGCGCGGGCGTTGGGCGTCGCCCAAGTCCACGACCTGATTGCCATCACCGACGGGGGCAACGGCTTGGAGGAAGCGTTGCAGCGTCACTTGTCCGCGGACGTCACGACGATCTTGGACTGGTATCATGCGGCCGAACATCTCTGTGACTTCGCCAAGGTATGGCACGCCGACGACGAGGCGACGCGTAGGCGCTGGCAGACTCAGGCCAAGAACGTCCTCTATGAGCAAGGGGGCGAAGCGTTGTTGACGCACTTGCAAGCGTTGGCGTTGCCGCCGGAGGCGTCGGCGCAGACGCGGGAGGAGTTGCGCAAGCTGATCGGCTACTTCAAGAACAACCGCCATCGCACGGATTACCCGACTTACCGGTGTAAGGGTTGGGACATCGGCAGCGGTCCCACGGAGGCCGGCTGCAAGATCATCGGGGAACGCTTAAAAGGATCGGGGATGCGCTGGGTCGAGGACGGCGCGGTCACGGTGGCTTCCTTACGCGCCTTGTACGTCAGCGGCGGCAAAATCTGGGACGGCTTCTGGGCCCAGCCGCGCCGCCGTGCGGCCTAAATGTCACCCAAGTAAATGATTCACACCCTTGGGAGGGCCCGGTACCTACATGATTCACCCAGCGGATTGAGCGCGCTTCGGTCGGATCGACGAATGGCGCTAGATGTCAAGGCGATCCGCCAGAGTCTGCTGGAAGTCGATGCGTGACCGACTGGCCAGTCGCATGGCGAACGCCGCTGTGGTACAATCC
>JBAPPP010000631.1:0-12787 GCA_049280175.1 Rhodanobacter sp. | reverse complement strand
GTAAACGTGTCGCCGATGGTGATGGTGCCGTGGTTGTGCAGGCCGATCACGTCGCCGGGGTAGGCGGTCTCGACGATTTCGCGGTCGCTTGCCATGAAGGTCAGCGCATTCGCGATGCGGATGTCCTTGCCGGTGCGCGTCTGGATCATCTTCATGCCGGCGTTGTAAGTGCCCGAGCACACCCGCATGAAGGCCACACGATCGCGGTGCGCGGGATCCATGTTCGCCTGGATCTTGAATACGAAACCGGTGAGCTTCTCTTCTTCTGGCTGTACCTCGCGGGACAACGTGCCGCGTGGCCGCGGCGACGGCGCGTGCTCAACGAAGAAGTCCAGCAGCAGCTGCACGCCAAAGTTGTTCACTGCCGAGCCGAAGAACACTGGCGTCTGCCGACCCGCCAGGTATTCGTCCATGTCGAATGACGGTGCGGCGCCCTGTACCAGCTCCAGTTCGTCGCGCAGTTCGCGCATCGCTTCGTCGCCGATTTTTTCCAGTAGGCCGGGCGCGTCGAGGCCCTTGAAGATGGTCGAATCCTGGCGGGTGAAGTTCTTGCCTTGCTCGAATACATGCACCTCATCGAGTAGCAGGTGATAAACACCCTTCAACCGCTTGCCCATGCCGATCGGCCACGTCAGCGGTGCGCAGGCGATGCCGAGTACGGATTCCACTTCGTCCAGCAACTCGATCGGTGCGCGGCCTTCGCGGTCGAGCTTGTTGATGAAGGTCATGATCGGCGTGTCGCGCAGGCGGCACACTTCCATCAACTTGATCGTGCGTTCTTCCACGCCCTTGGCGCAGTCGATCACCATCAGCGCGGAATCCACCGCGGTCAGCACGCGATAGGTGTCCTCGGAGAAGTCCGCGTGACCGGGTGTGTCGAGCAGGTTGATGATCTTGCCTTCGTACGGAAACTGCATCACCGACGAAGTCACCGAGATGCCGCGCTCTTTCTCCAGCGCCATCCAGTCCGACGTCGCATGGCGCGCCGCCTTTCGACCCTTCACCGAGCCGGCCATCTGGATCGCGCCGCCGAACAGCAGCAACTTTTCAGTCAGCGTGGTCTTGCCCGCGTCAGGATGGCTGACGATGGCAAAGGTGCGACGACGACGGGTTTCTTGCAGATGGGTGGACATACGGGCAGTTCAGCTGGAGCGCGAACCCACAATTGTAGCTTGGATCGGTCGGCCGGGCCCCCGCAGGGACCGCAGCCCCGAAATCTCCAAGGCCCGTGCAGGATTGGGTCAGACCGTGAGGGCGTCAGCTTTGGACAGCCAAAGGCGGTCAAGTGTCGATGGCGGCAACCGTGCGAGTGCCATCAACGGCAGCTTGAGGGTAGATACCTTGGCAAAATGCTGGTGGTGCAGGTCCACGATATCGATCCATTGCTTGTCACAGCGGAAAGCGCAAGCTGTTGGTTTGCAATCGCCGGATTGGCCGACTGGGCACCTGTATTGTCAAAATGGATCAAAATCTGCCCGGCGGTCTCCGTCGCATTGACATGGCCGACGTACTTGCCCGAAATCTGGCTGTCATTGGGCAGCCCCGCTGATGCCTGGGTTGAAGGAAAGTGCCCGTAGTTTGCGTAAAACTCGACGATGGCAGCCTTCGACCCATCGGCCAGCGAGAATCCCTCGGCAACCTGCGAGCGGATCAGATAGTCCTGGTACGCGGGGATGGCGATAGCTGCCAGGATCGCGATGATCGCGACAACGATCATCAATTCGATCAGCGTAAAACCTTCTTGATAGATACCCGCCGGTGCACTTTTCATACGCCCCCCCCGAGGAATTCCACGCCGCGCTTGCAGCCCTGCGACGCTACCAGTTTGCCAGCGCTGCCAACGCGCACGAGATCACAATCCGCAATGCCCAAAAAAACCCGGGGATCGCTCCCCGGGTTCCTTTGCTTACGCGCTGGCCCGTAAGGCCAGCGCGATGTCAGAAGCGGCTTACTTCGCTTCTTTTTCCATCAGCTTCGCGACCATGCTGGCCGGCACTTCTTCGTAATGATCGAAGATCATGGTGAAGTTGCCGCGGCCGCTGGTGGCCGAGCGCAGGAAGTTGATGTAGCCGAACATTTCGGACAGCGGCACGAAGCCCTGCACGAAGGCCGACATACCCTTGTGGCCCTGATCCGAGATGCTGCCGCGACGACGGTTGATGTCGCCGATCACGTCGCCGAGGTAGGTCGCTTCGGTGACTACTTCCAGGCTCATGATCGGCTCGAGCAGCTTCGGCTTGGACAGCTTCTGCGCTTCGCGGAAGCAGGCACGACCGGCGATTTCAAAGGCCAGTGCCGAGGAGTCGACGTCGTGGTACTTGCCGTCGATCAGGCGTGCCTTGAAGTCCAGCACTTCGTAGCCTGCAACCTGGCCCTGGCGCGACTCGACTTCGATCGCATGCTGGATGGCCGGGATGTATTCGCGCGGAATGCGGCCGCCCACCACTTCGTCGGAGAACACCACGCCCGAACCGGACTCGCCCGGCTCGAAGATGATCTTCACTTCGGCGAACTGGCCCGAACCACCGGACTGCTTCTTGTGCGTGTAGGTGTGCTCGACGGTCTGGCCGAAGGCCTCGCGGAAGCTGACCTTGGGCTTGCCCATGCTCGCGTCCACGCCAAGCTCGGTGCGCATCCGGTCGATGGTGATTTCAAGATGCAGCTCGCCCATGCCCTTGAGCACGGTCTGGCCGGTTTCCTTGTCCACTTCCATGCGCAGCGACGGATCGGCCTTGACCATCTTGTAGAGCGCGGTGGACATCTTGTCGACGTCGTTGCGGGTCTTCGGCTCGACCGACACGCTGATCACCGGATCCGGGAAGCGCATGCGCTCCAGCAAGGCCGGATGCGCCGGATCGGACAGCGAATCGCCTGTCTCGGTGTCCTTCATCGAGACGAACGCGCAGATGTCGCCGGCGCGCACTTCATCGATTTCCTTGGCGGCATTGGCGTGGATTTCGACGATGCGGCCGACGCGCTCTTTCTTGCCACGGGTGACGTTCTGCAGCGTGTCGCCCTTCTTGATCACGCCGGAGTAGACGCGGCAGAAGGTCAGCGTGCCGAACTGGTCGTTGATGACCTTGAACGCCAGCGCGCGCGCCGGTGCGTCGTCGGATACGACCTGCTCGCCGATGACGTTGCCGTCTTCGTCGACCATCGAGATGCCGCCGTTCTCGCCCGGGTAGGGCAGGTAATCGACCACGGCGTCCAGCAACTGCTGCACGCCCTTGTTCTTGTACGACGAGCCGCACAGCACCGGCACCAGGGCGCCGGTGACGGTGCCCTCACGGATGCAGCGCTTGAGCACGGCCGGGTCAAATTCGCCGGTGTTGATCAGATGCTCGAACGCGTTGTCGTCCAGTGCCAGCGCGGTTTCCAGCATTTCTTCGCGCAGCTTCGGCAGGTTCGCGATCCACTCGTTGTCGACGGTGGAGCCGAACGTCAGGCGACCCTGCAGATCGGCCAGCGGCACGGTTTCCCAGGTGCTGTCCTTGTCGTCGGAAGCCCAGATGTAGCCCACGCCGGCGACCAGGTCGGCCATGCCGCAGAACTCGTCGCTGCTGCCCAGCGGGATCTGGCACAGCAGCGCGTTCGCGCCCAGGCGCTCACGGATGCCCTTCACGCAATGGCCGAAGCTGGCGCCGATGCGGTCCATCTTGTTGACGTAGCAGATGCGCGGCACGTTGTACTGGTCAGCCAGGCGCCAGTTGGTCTCGGTCTGCGGCTCCACACCAGCCACGCCGTCGAACACCACCACGGCGCCGTCGAGCACGCGCAGCGAACGGTTCACCTCGATGGTGAAGTCCACGTGTCCCGGGGTGTCGATCACGTTGATCTGGTAGCCCTTCCACTCGGTGGACACGGCCGCCGACTGGATGGTGATACCGCGCTTGCGCTCCTGCTCAAGGTAATCGGTCGTGGTCGAGCCCTTGCCGTCCTTGGTGTCGTGCACGTCGATGATCTGGTGCTTCTTGCCGGTGTAATACAGCACCCGCTCGGTGGTGGTGGTCTTGCCCGCATCGATATGCGCAATGATGCCGATGTTGCGATAAAGGGAGAGAGGTTTCAGTCGGGCCACGTTCTGGATTCCGGTAAGAGTCGTTGGATAAGGGCAAGCGAGGCAGCAAGGCTGTCCCACGGGAAATTCAAGGCGTTTGCAAAATGGGGGCGGATTGCGCCGACTCCAGGCAGACGGGCTTCGGGCGCGTCAAACCCGTTATTGTAGCTGCAATCGATGGCAATACCGTAATGGCTGTTCAGCTCATCCCAGCGGGACCCTCGGTGCTCCTCAGACGGGCTCCGAGGACGTCCGCTCGCCACAGTTGGGCTGGGTTTCCCTCAGCTCCCCCGCAAGACCATGCGGTCACGTTCAGGTTTGCGGCAGCGGTTTCAGCACCAGCGGTGCTGGCGCGGGGTCCGGCCGACCCATCCGCCGCAGCCAGCGATAGTGCGAGGCTAACCCGGCCCCAAATGAACGATTCGTGTGATACGGCACCCCGTATTCACGGCAAGTCGCCTCGACGACGGGCGCGATGGTCGGGTAATGAATGTGGGAAATGCGCGGAAACAGGTGGTGCTCGATCTGGAAGTTCAGGCCACCGACCAGCCAGGTGATCACCCGGCTGTCGCGCGCAAAATTGACCGTGGTTTCCAGCTGGTGGACTGCCCATGGCTTGTCGATGCGGCCCGGCTCGCTCGGCGACGGGAACGCGGCTTCTTCCACGGCGTGCGCCAGCTGAAACACCATCGCCAGCAGCACGCCGGCGACCATCGCGACCACGGTGTAGTAAAGCGCCACCGTGCCAATCGAATGGAAGGCCAGCGGTAAGCCGAACGCGATCGTAAAGAACACCAGCTTGCCGATCACGAAAACCGCCAGGTCCCTGCCACGCGGCCGCGGAAACCGGCGCTTGCCAATAGTGCCGGTGATGATGTCGTGGAAGTCGTCATGCAGATGCCAGCTCACTGCCGTCAGGCCGTACAGCAGCCACATGTACAAGTGCTGCCAGCGATGGTGCCGGTAGCGCTTCTGCATCGGCGCAAACCGCGCCAGCACTCCAAGGCTGATGTCGCTGTCGTGGCCGTCGATGTTGACGTAGGTGTGATGGTAGTGCGCGTGCTTCCAATGCCAGATGTACGAACTGCCCCCGATCAGGTCCAGCGTCTTGGCCATGCAGTTGTTGATCCAGCGATGCTTCGAATACGCCTGATGGCCGGCATCGTGCTGGATGTTGAAGCCGATCTGTGCGACGGCGGCACCAAGCACTGCGCTGAGCAGCAGACCCTGCCACCATGTCTGCGCGAAAAACACCAGCAAGACATAGGAGGCTACGAAGGTGGCCAGGATGATCGCCGACTTCAGATACATGCGCGCGCTGTCGCGTTGCTGGTGCCCGATGCGCTTGAAATGTTCCTCGACCCGCCGCCGCAGCTCGCGCTGAAACGTGTTGTCGCCGTTGAACTTCAGCCGATCCGCAGACACGTCCACAGGTGGGGCGCGAACGGTCTCGGCCGTTCGGTGGATCGACTCAGGTGACATGCAATGAACTCGCGGAGAAGGACGTCCATGGTAGTCGATGCACTGATAAGTGCCCGTGTATATCGCGTCAGGGCGTCACTAATGCCTCGGATGAGCCACCAGCTTGCTTCGCGCCAAGCGAGGCTGGCCTCATTGGATCCCTTGCGAGGACGCTCAGGCTGCGCGCAATGCGCTCAAGGCCGCGTCCAGTTGCCTGGCATCGTAGGGCTTCTGCAGGATTTTCTCTGTGCGCCAGGCTTCGGGCAGATCGTCGTCGCCGTAGCCGGAGGAAAACACAAACGGAATGCCGCGGCGGCGCAGCACCAACGCAACGGGAAAGCTCACTTCGCCGGCCAGGTTGATGTCGAGAATCGCGAGGTCGATCGACGCTGACTCAGCCAGTTCCATGCACTTGGCCAGACGCGCGGCCTTGAGCACACGGTAGCCCGAGGCGTTGAGTCGATCTTCCAGCATCATCGCAAGCAGCATTTCATCTTCGGCGAGCAGGATGCAGGGCGAATTCCTGTCGGTGATCATCAGGAAGTTTCCTCGTCCAGTGGTACATCGATGGTGCAGGTCACGCCGCTGCTGGGGAATTCGTGTGTCACCTCACCATCCAGTTCGTAAGGCACGCCCTCTTCGATCAGGCGTGAGCCGAAGCCGCGGTGCGTGGGCGGCGCAACGGCGGGTCCACCGCTTTCCGTCCACTGCAAGTACAGCCACAGACGCTGGACCTTCTTGCGTGTCGTCCACGTGACGGTCACCCGGCCCGCAGGCACCGACAGCGAGCCGTATTTACCGGCATTGGTGGCGAGCTCATGCAAGGCCATGCTCAGCGCCAGCGCCTGTTTCGGTTGCAGGCTGATCTCTTCGCCCTGCAGTCGTACGCGTGCATCGTTCGCGCCTGTGTCGCTGTCGTGTCGGTACGGCGCCAGTTCGTTGGTGACAATGCCGGTCAGTGGCGCCCCGGTCCAGGCATCCCGGGCAAGTAGATTGTGGGTGTGCGACAAGGCCAGTAGCCGCGCCAGAAAGCCTTCTTTGAAGGTGTTCAGGTCCGGCGCAGTAGCCACGGTCTGATGGGCAATTGCCTGCACGGTGGCAAGAGTGTTCTTTACGCGATGGTTGAGCTCGGCCAGCATCAGCTCGGTGTGTCGCGCAGCGCGAACGCGTTCGGTGATGTCGCGCGCGATGAGCTTGCCGGCGAACAGTGTGCCGTCGTGGCCCCACACGGGGGAGTAGCTCAGGGACAACGGCACGGGTTCGCCGTTGGGTCGCACCCACGTCATCTCGAACTCGGCGAGTCGCTGGGAGCGCTCATGGCTGACGAAGAACTTTTTCGTTTCCTCAGACGGATTCGGCGGCAGCAGCAAGTTCAGCGGCTGGCCGACCACCTGGGCTGATGACAGGCCGAAAATGCGTTCCGCACTGGCATTCCAACTGGTGATCCGCTCGTCCAGCGAGAAGCCAAAGATCGCGTCCCGCGAGGAGTTCACAATGGCCGCCAGTCGGGCGTGTTCACTATTTAGCCGCTGCATCTCGGAGATGTCGACGAAGGTCAGTACGACGCCATCGACGACATTGTTGACCGTCAGGTAGGGTCGCATGCGCAGCAGGAATGTCGGCGCGTCGCCAGCGCCGCGCAGCGTGCGTTCGGCAACCGCCAGGTCGCGCAGCACCCGCGCCACGTCTTCTTTCAGTTCCGGGTAGTTGATGCGAGGCGATATTTCGTTGATCGGACGTCCCTTGTCGCCATCGCGCAAGTGAAACAGGTCGGTCATGGCAGGCGTGTAGCTGCGAATGAGCAGGTCCCGGTCGAGGAAAAGAGTGGCAATGTGTGTGCTGTCCAGCAGGTTGCGGATGTCACTGTTGAGACGGTTCAACGCCTCGTTCTTGCTGGCAAGTTCCGCATTGACCGTTTGCAGCTCTTCGTTGATCGACTGCATCTCTTCCGTGGAAGTCTCGAGCTCCTCATTGGCAGACTGCAGTTCCTCGTTAACCGACTGGTATTCCTCGTTCGCCGATTTCAGTTCTTCGCTTGCCGTTTCGTGCAGATCGACGGCGGTATGCAGCTGTACGCGTGTTCCCCGCAACTCTTCCTCAAGCGCACGGATGCGTGCGAGTTCGTTGTCGGGTGTGCCGTCCGCTGGTAGTTCGCTTGCGTGCGGCGCGGGCTCCAGTTCGTGAAAAGCCACCACACACATCTCGACCCTGCCGTCGTCTTCGGGCAGCGGCTCGGCAATCAGACGCAGCGACCGCTCATGTCCATTGAGCAGGAGGGTCAGTCCTTCGCTGATCACCCGCTTGCCGCTGGCGAATGCCTGCAATACCGCTGCACGCACGGTGCCGCGCAATGGCTTGTCGAGCAGTTGGAAAAAGTTGAGGCTGGCGGTACCGGACGAAGGCGCGAGATAACGGCCGGTGTCGCCGCCAAAGCGCAGCACGTCGTGGCTGGCGTTGATCACCACATAAGCCGGTGACCACTGCTCCAGCGCCTGGCGCGCATGCTGGTCGATCAGGTCTTCGACGTGTCGCGGCGCGGGGCGCTCTACGTGTTCTGCGCTGTTGGCCGGGCGAGGCTGAGCACCGAGAAAGCCTCGTGGATGGGGGTGAACGTCGTCGCGGCGAACGTACAGCCGCTGCTTCTTGTCCACTTCGTTAAACAGGCGGGCGTTCTTTGCCAGCCGCTCCGACGTGCCCAGCAGCAGAAACCCGCCAGGTCGCAACGCGTAGTGGAACGACTGCACCAGACGTTCCTGCAGGTCATTGTTCAGATAGATCAGCAGATTGCGGCAGGAGACCAGATCCATGCGCGAAAACGGCGGATCCTTGATCACGCTGTGCGGCGAGAAGATGCACATCTCGCGGATTTGCTTGGTCACGCAGTATTCGTCGCGATCCTTGCTGAACCAGCGCTCCTGGCGCTCGGGGGAAATGCCGATCAGAGGCGAGCGAAAGCGTCCGGCACGTGCCGCGCCGATGGCCTGATCGTCGATGTCGGTAGCGAAGATCTTCACCTTCAGGCCGCGCTGCGAACCCATTGCCTCACGCAGCAGGATCGCGATCGAGTAGGCCTCCTCGCCGGTAGCGCAGCCGGGTACCCAGACCCGCAGCACGTCGGCGCTGGTCTTGTCGGCAAGCAGCGCGGGAATCGCAATGGTGCGCAGAGCTTCGAAGGCAACTGGGTCGCGGAAGAACTCTGTTACCCCGATCAGAAACTCGCGGAACAACAGCTCGTTTTCGTTGGGGTGCTGGCGCAGGTAGTCGATGTAGTCCGTCACGTTCTCCGCCTGTACCACCAGCATGCGGCGCTGGATACGGCGCAGCAGGGTCTTTTCCTTGTACTGGCTGAAGTCGTGGCCGATTTCCGTATGCAGCAATTCGCAGATGGTTTTCAGGTGCGCAGCGACATCGCCGCGCACACCGTCGGAGCCCTTTTGCTGTTGCGCGGCGTGCATCTGCCTTTCGTAGGCAAGCAGGCGCGCCGGCATGTCGACCACCGGCAGCACGGCATCGACTAGGCCGGTGGCCACGGCGCTCGCCGGCATGCCGGTCATGGCCTCGTGATCAAAGCCCGATTGCGCCAGCGCCAGTCCACCGTGATCCTTGACGGTGCGCAGTCCCTGCGCACCGTCACTGCCGGTACCGGCGAGTACCACGCATACGGCGCGGTCACCTTGATCTTCGGCCAGTGAAGTAAAAAACGTATTGATCGGCCAGCGATGCTCTCGCGGCGGTGCCGGCTTGCGCACCTGCAGGACGCCATCGGCGATGGTCAGGGTGGCATTGGGAGGAATCACATAGACGTGCCGTGGCTCGACCCGCATTCCATGCGTGGCTTCAAGCACCGGCATGACCGTGGTGCGGCCAACCAGCTCAGCCAGCAGGCTATGGTGATCCGGCGCCAGGTGCTGCACCAGCACGAAGGCCAGCTCGCCATCGACGGGCATGTGCGCGAAGAAAGCCTTGAATGCTTCCAGACCCCCGGCCGAGGCGCCGATGCCCACGATCATGACGTCAGGCGACGGTCGCTTTCGTGCTTTCGTCCGCGAGCCATCCTTGCCGGCGGCTGCGGCTGCGGCAGTGGCTGGCGCTGGCTTTATTTGTGACGGCATGCGGTGCTGCCTGAAACCCAGGCAAACCTGGATGGACCTGCAGCATAGCGCAGCGAGTCGTTCATCCCGAGTGATTGCCGAGCTTGCACAATAGTCGCGCGCGATGCAGCGTGCGCGTTGCAGGTGATCGGATGGACAAGCGGCCTCGCGCGCGCGCCATCGTCAGGCTTTGATCAACGAGTGGGTGCTTCCGTCAGCAGGTCCTCGTAGAACGCCCCGAAGGGTTCGGTCGGATGGGCGATCTGAATTTCCAGGATCCACAGCCCGCTCGATGGCGTGGCCTCCAGGTTGCCGAGGTCGCCGGCCTTGTGGATCGAGTGCGGGAAGTCGCTGACCCGGTGTCCCTTGATCTCGTGGTTGAGCCGCCAACCCATGGCGTTGGCACGCTCGTTGGCAAATACATACAGCGCCTGACCGCTCAGACCCTGCGTGCGCCAGGCCTGCGCTACCTCATGGAACAGTGCGCGTGCTGCATCGGCACAAGCCTGCCGCTCGGGCGCGTTACCAATCACGAACGTATCGCCGACATCACCTTCATGACCGTCGAACACCAGCCCGAGGTCGACGAAGTAGCTGTCGTTCTCACCCAGTCGCACGCCGGGATCGGGGCGTTGCCGATAGGTCTTGCAGGTGTTTGACCCGATCCGGATGTAGGTTGGATGCCACAGCCGCTCGAAGCCGAGTTCGCGGAAGACCTCCGTTGCCTCGATCTTGGCCTCGTCTTCGCTGATGCCCGGATGCATGCGCTCGCAGATGCCGTGCAGTGCGGCCCAGGCAAGTTCACGTGCGCGGTGCATCAACGTGAGGTCAAAGCGGGCGCCGACGGCTTCGCGATGTGTCGTTGTCATGAGTTTCTAGAGCGCGATGAATGACGTGTCGAATGATTGGCTCGGTGATCAGGCCAGCACTATCAGGGCGAGCCCAATCGCTGCTGGCAGTGCCTGGATCCACAGGATCTTCCGGCTCGCCGTCAGCCCACCGAAGATGCCTGCCACCAGCACGCAGCCAAGGAAGAACAGCTTCACGCTGAAGCCGGCGCTGCCCAGGCTGAGGCCCCAGACCAGTCCGGCGGCCAGGAAGCCATTGTAGAGGCCCTGGTTGGCGGCCAGTGCTTTCGATTGCTCAGCGAATTCCGCGCTGAGGCCGAACGCGCGGCGTCCTGCCGGTTTGGTCCAGAGAAACATTTCCAATACCAGGAACCACAGGTGCAGCAGGGCGATCAGAGCGATCACGATGTTTGCGGTGACTGACATGACGGCTCCCCTTGGCTGGTTGATCCATGCTGGTCCATGCCAGGAGCAGCGTGCCGGCAGTGTCGCAGCCAGCCCGGTTCATCGCAAATCCAGAGCGCCGCGGGGGCATTAGCAGATTCAAGGCGGCCATAAAAAAACGGACTCATGGAGGCCATGAATCCGTTTGTGTTGTCATGCAGGGAAGTTGCCTTCCCAGCCGATCAACTTAGTGTTGGGGGTTCTGGATGATCTTGGTGATCACGCCGGTGTTTTCATCGACCAGCAGGAAATCGCCGTTGTCGCCGCGGACCCAGTGGCTACCAGCGTTCGGGTCATTCAAATGCTCGGTCTGCCAGTGCGTTACGACATAACGATTGTCGCGATATTCGGTGGGTACGACGCCGCCTTCCTTGTACCAGGTTGCATTGGCGCCATCGACGTGTTGCACGGTCGTGGTTGTCGTCGTCTTGGTCGTTTGAACGGCAGCGTCGCCGCTCGGCGGATAGGACTGGGCAAAAGCTGCGGCAGAAGAAAACAGCAGCGCAGTACTTATAGCCAGGATCAGTTTCGTTTTCATAGGTATGTCCTCATCTCGTATGCCAAAACTTGGCGGAACTGCAGGTCAAGGGCCGCAAAAAATTCGCGCACACTTTTCCTGAGGCGAGACCGTGCAACACACGGCTACTACGAGGACAGCATCGCAAGCTACAAGCCTTCGGCATGTGAATTTAGTGACAGTGCGCCGTTCACATCTAGGCAGCGCGAAACGTCACCACCAGCACATCACGATGAGCTGACTGCAGCGGATCGATAGGGGTCACCGCAGTGACGCCATGGCAGACGCGCGCATCGTCGACCAGCGCGGCATCCAGTGCGCGAGTGAGCGTGAAGCTGCCCAGCAGCCCACCATCGTGAGCGTGGATCGTTGTCGTGCCGCTCTCGATGTTCTCGCGGTCGATCATCAATACCAGTACGTAGTCGACGCCGTCGCGGTGCACGCCTTCAGGAGTCGGTTCGCCGGGCTCGCCGACGCGGGCTTCGATGCGGAACTGATGCATCTCGACATGCCAGTGCTGCGTCGTCGGCGCCATCGCACCGAACAATTGCCGACAGAAATCGAGGATGACGCGCACGCTGGCACCGTCAGCGATCGCTGGCCGGATCGGTCGGAACCAGCGCTGGATGTCTCCCTGCAGAGTGTTGTGCTGCAGGCTCTGAAAGTGCGGCTGATGTGATTCGCGGCGCACTTCGCCGCCCGCTTCGACCGCAAACGTCGCGTGGCGTCGTCGTCGATGACGACCGCGCAGCGCGAGGTAGGTGTCCGGCGCAAGATCGTTCCAGCTGGCCGCGAATGCCGTCCAGTCGTCCAGCATCTGTGGCTCGCCAAGCAGCTGGCGCATGGTCTCGGCGGTAACGAAGGCAAAGCCATCGCGCTGCAGCTTGGAGTGCAGGGTCGACGTGTCGGGAAGGGGGCTCATGCGGTTAACTTAGCAGGAGCCGCGGCTGAAGATGGGGTCATCTCAAGATGGCTCCGGTCGACTCAGCCTGGAAACGCCAGCGCGAGCCAGGACGGGACCGGGATACCTTTCTCGCGCAGGAACACCGGATTGAACAGCTTGGCCTGATAACGCGTGCCGGCATCGGCAAGCACCGTGACAATGGTGTGACCGGGCCCTAGTGCGCGTGCGAGGCGAATCGCCCCCGCCATGTTGACGCCGCTGGAGCCGCCCACGCACCAGCCTTCCTGATGCAAGAGCTGATGCGCCAGCGGCACCGACTCCTCATCGGAAATCGACCAGGCCAGGTCGATCGGCGCGCCATCGAAATTCGCGGTGACCCGACTCGAACCGATGCCCTCGCTGATTGAGTTGCCGCTGGCAACCAGCTCGCCGGTATTGACGTAGCTGGCCAGCGCGGACCCGGAG
>JBAPPP010000630.1:0-4021 GCA_049280175.1 Rhodanobacter sp. | reverse complement strand
AAGTACCCCAAGAAACAGCCCGCCACCCCGCCTGCTCCGGCGGCTGCCGGCACGGCTGGCTGATAGCACCTTGGGTTGTTGTGACTCGAAACCCCGCCAGTGCGACTGGCGGGGTATTTTTCATGGGCCATGCGCGCAGTTGATGCGACGCAGGTTTTTCATGGGGTGATACCCGATCTGCGTCTGGCGCGCGGGCGTTTCAGCGTGCTGACGGCGACAGCGCCGCAATGCACTTCAGCTCGATGGCGATCGGTGTGGGTAGCGCGCTGATGCCCAGGGTAGTACGGCAGGCATCGACGCCGGCGAAGTACTCCGCGTACAGCCGGTTGTAGACAGCAAAATCGCGTTGCATATCGGTCAGGAAAACAGTGACGTCAACCAGATCGGTCCATGCTGCGCCGCTAGCTTCCAGCACCGCGCGCACATTGGCGAAAACCTGCCGGCATTGTGCTTCGATGTCGTAACTGATCAGCCGGCCATCGGCGTCGTGCACGTTGCCGGGAATCCCGTTGCTGCCAGGCTGGCGCGGCCCGACACCGGACAGGAACAGCAGGTCACCGACCTTGCGGGCGTGCGGATAGGCGCCCACTGGCGCCGGTGCCGCATCGGTGCGGATGATCTGGTTCAAGGGCGCCGTACCGGTGGCTGCACCAGCCGCTGCAAAGCCGCTTCGTACTCTGGCTGCAGCGATGCACGCGAGTCGACGTGCATGCCGAGATCGTTCATGTGGCCGTTCTCCAGGCTGTAGCACCACGCATGCACCGAGAGCTTCTGGCCGCGCTCCCACGCATCCATCACCATCGTGGTGCGGCAGGTATTCGTCACCTGTTCGATCGCGTTGAGCTCACACAGGCGGGCGTTGCGCAGCGACATCAGATCCAGCGCGGTGAGCATCGAGGAATGCTTCTCCGCCACATCGCCGACGTGCCGCAACCAGTTGTCGACCAGACCGAGCCGGCGTTCGTCCAGTACCGCCTGAATGCCGCCGCAGCCGTAGTGGCCGACGATGATGATGTGCTCGACCTTGAGAATATCCACCGCAAACTGGATCGTGCTGAGGCAGTTCAGGTCGCTGTGCGCGACCACGTTGGCCACGTTGCGCTGTACGAAAATCTCGCCGGGCGGCAGGTCGACGATCTGCGTCGCAGGTACCCGTGAATCGGAACAGCCGATCCACAGATATTTCGGCGATTGCTGCTTGGCCAACTGCTCGAAGAAATGTGGATCTGCCGCGTTCATGGCGGCCGACCACCGGCGGTTGCCGTCGAGCAGGTCTTGCAGTGGGCTGGTCAAGATGGGACTCCCATGGGCGCGGCTTCCATCGATCGATCTCCGTCAGTAGCGAATGCAGATGTTTTTCGGTTCGGTGAAAAAGTGCAGCGCCTCGGTGCCGCCCTCGCGGCCGACTCCGGATTGCTTGGCGCCGCCGAACGGTGTGCGCAGGTCGCGCAACAGCCAGCAATTGATCCAGACGATGCCGAAGTCTAGCTGGCCGGCGAGCCGATGGGCGCGGGAAAGATCTTGTGTCCACAACGATGCAGCGAGCCCGTAGCGACTGTCGTTGGCGATCGCGAGTGCCTCAGCCTCGTCCTCGAACGGAATCAGGCAGACTACTGGCCCGAAGATTTCCTGCTGGTTGGTCTGCGCCGACGACGGCAACCCTTCGATGACCGTGGGCGCCATGAACCAGCCGTCCGCGCAGCGGCCGGGCACGGTGATCGCGTGGCCACCGCACAGCAGATGGCCGCCTTCGGCACGAGCCTGCTCGATACAGCCCGACACCTTGTCGAAATGTGCCTTGGACACCAGCGCGCCGAGGTTGCTTTGCGCATCGTTCGGATCGCCGACGCGCAGCGCCTGCACCCGCTCGACGTATCGCGAGCGGAAGGTTTCGTAGATGGAGCGCTGCACCAGCAGGCGCGAACCGCACAGGCAGATTTCGCCCTGGTTGGCGAAACCCGAGCGCACGATGGTGTCCATGTTCGCATCGTCCAGATTCGCATCGGCGAACACGATAGCCGGGTTCTTGCCGCCCATCTCCAGCGACACTTTCTTGAATTGCGGTGCGGCAGCGCTGGCGATTTGCGCGCCGGTGAGGGTGCTGCCGGTGAAGGAAATCGCCTGCACCGTGCGATGCTCCACGATCGCTTGACCGACCGTCGGCCCGCGGCCCTGCACGATGTTCAGCACGCCGGGTGGGAAGCCTGCGGCAATGCTCAGCTCGCCCAGCAGCGCAGCGGTGCAGGGAGTCACTTCGGATGGCTTGGCCACGACTGTGTTGCCGGCAGCCAGTCCCGGCGCGATCTTCCAGGTAAACAGATACAGCGGCAGATTCCACGGACTGATGCAGCCGACCACACCTAGCGGCTGGCGCAACGTGTAGTTGATCGCACCCGTGCCGGCCGCGCCGGTTTCCATCGCATGCGACTCGCTGCTCCAGCCGACGATCGCCGCTGCGAAGTAGCGCAGATTGCTGACGGCGCGGGGAATATCGAGCTGCCGGGCAACGCTCACCGGCTTGCCGCTATCGCGCGATTCCAGCGCGGCGAATTCTTCCAGCCGCGCCTCGATCAGATCGGCCAGCCGGTGCAGCAGACGCGCACGCTCATCAATGGGTGTATTTGCCCAGCCGGCCGCGGCACGACCCGCGGCGGCGACCGCAGCTTCGACGTCAGCGGCATCGGAATCCGGGCAGTGCGCAAACACTGCGCCGGTAGCTGGCTCATGCACATCGAGCCAGGCGTCGTTGAGTGGCGCCTGCAGGCGACCGTCGATCAGGTTGGCTAGTTGGATGGGCATCCGTGCAAGCTTAAAACCAGCGTGTCATAAAGGCGAGGGACGGAAAGCTAGGGACGAGAGGCGAGTAGCGAGGGCGCAAAAACCGATCTTCGCGCTAAATCCGCGCGTCCGCGCTCTCTCTACTCGCATCTCGTCTCTCGCCTTACATCAACTCAGCGCGCGCGTGCGACCGCCATCCACCGCGATGCTGACACCGTTGACATACGCGGCTGCCGGCGTGCACAGGAACGCGATCACGGCGGCGATTTCGCTGGCCTCGCCGAAGCGGCGGGCGGGAATGGTTGCCATCAGGCCCTCGGCGACTTCGTCTTCGCTGCGACCACTGGAAGTGGCTTGTGCGGCTAGCAGGCCATCGAGACGACCGGTGCGGGTATAGCCCGGCAGCACGTTGTTGACGGTGATGCCGTCAGCAGCTAGTTCGCCGGCCAGGGTCTTGGCCCAGCCGGCGACGGCGGCGCGTACGGTATTGGAGACACCAAGCCCGACGATCGGCTCTTTCACTGACGTGGAGATCACATTGACGATGCGCCCGTAACCGCTGGCGCGCATGCCTGGCAGCAATGCCTGCAGCAGTGTCTGGTTGCCCAGCAGATGCTGACGAAACGCGGTTTCGAACGCATCCGCAGTGGCTGTGTGCGCTGGGCCGCCGGGCGGTCCGCCGGTGTTGTTGATCAGGATGTGCACCGGGTGGCTGGCGGCGATATCGGTGGCAGCCGCATGCAGGCCGGCGGTGTCCAGCATGTCGACGCTTCGCCAGTCGTGCCGTTGACCGGCGTAGGATCGCGGCAGACTCTCGGCGACCGCCCGCAGCGCGTCGCCGGAGCGCGCCAGCAGGGTGACGTTGGCGCCCAGTTCGGCCAGCTCGATCGCGCTTGCACGACCGATGCCTTGAGACGCGCCGCACACCAGGGCATGACGCCCGCTTAGATCCAGTTGCATGCGGTACTCCTTCGAAGATTTAGTGCAGCAGCAAGCGCATCGCGAGTGCCGCCAGCCAGAATGCCCAGCCCAGCCAGGGACTGAAGCGCCAGACGCGTTGCCAGCCGTCGATGGACGCATCCTCCAGTGCCGGTAGCGCGGGTGAGCGCAACACATGCTGCATGCGCACCCAGGTGCGAAATGCGCTTGCCTTGCCGTGTTCCGGTTCCGCGACAACCTTCCAGTGCTGCGGATAGCGACGTCGCATCAACGTAGCGATTCGAAATTGCGCCACGTAAGACAG
>JBAPPP010000629.1:0-10361 GCA_049280175.1 Rhodanobacter sp. | reverse complement strand
CTGTCGCGCTGGCCAGTGGACTTTGCGTCGGCCGATCGGCCGGCGCGGGGCTGTCCCGGCTCATCGTCCAGCCGCATGCTGAGGCCGATGCGCTGGCGCGGCAGGTCGATCTCCATCACCTTGACCTTGACGATGTCGCCGGCCTTCACCGCGTCACGCGGGTCCTTTACGAACGTGTGCGACAGCGCGGAAACATGTACCAGGCCATCCTGGTGCACGCCGATGTCGACGAATGCGCCGAACGCAGCGACATTGGTGACGCGACCTTCGAGGATCATCCCGGGCTTGAGGTCCTTCACGTCCTCCACGCCCTCGGCGAAGCTCGGTGCGACGAACTCCGGACGTGGGTCGCGGCCGGGCTTCTCCAGCTCCTTCAGGATGTCCCGCACGGTCGGCACGCCGAAGCGCTCGTCGGTGAACTGCTCGGGCTTGAGTGCGCGCAGGAAGCTCGCGTCGCCGATGATGTTGCGTACTTCGCGGCCGCACTGCGCGATGATCCGCTCGACCACCGGGTAGGCCTCCGGATGCACGGAGCTCGCGTCCAGCGGATTGTCGCCGCTTGCTACGCGCAGAAAACCGGCGCATTGCTCGAATGCCTTGTCGCCGAGGCGCGGGACCTTGAGCAGCGCCTTGCGGTTCGCAAACGGGCCGTTTGCGTCGCGATGCTTCACCACGTTCTCGGCGACCGACGCGGACAGGCCGGCGACGCGCGAGAGCAAGGCAGCAGAAGCGGTGTTCACATCCACGCCGACCGCGTTGACACAGTCCTCCACGCGCGCATCCAGCGCGCGCGCCAGCTTCACCTGGTTCACGTCGTGCTGGTACTGGCCCACGCCGATCGCTTTCGGCTCGATCTTCACCAGTTCGGCTAGTGGATCCTGCAGCCGCCGCGCGATGGAGACCGCGCCACGCAGGCTCACATCGACATCGGGGAATTCCTTCGCCGCTATTTCCGACGCGGAATACACCGAGGCACCGGCTTCGCTAACCACGACTTTGGCAAGCTTGGTCTCGGCCGCACCCTTGTCCGTCAGAAGTTTGATCAGTTCGCCGGACAGCTTGTCGGTCTCGCGCGAAGCCGTGCCATTGCCGATCGCGATCAGGTCCACGTGGTGCTGCGTGCACAGTTTCGCCAGTTGCACGAGGGATTCACGCCATTGCTTGCGTGGCTCGTGCGGATAGATGACATCGGTGGCGAGCAGTTTGCCGGTCGCGTCGACCACCGCAACCTTGACCCCGGTGCGGATGCCGGGATCCAGACCCATCACCGTCCTGGCACCCGCCGGTGCGGCCAGCATCAGGTCCTTCAAGTTGTCGCCGAACACGCGGATCGCTTCATCCTCGGCGCCTTCGCGCACGCGGCCGAACAAGTCGAGGGTGAGATGCAGATGCAGTTTCACGCGCCAGGTCAGTCGCACCGTTTCGCGCAGCCAGGCATCCGCGGCGCGGCCACGGTTGTGGATATTCGCATGCGCGGCGACGCGACCTTCGCCTTCCACGTGACCCTGCTCGCTATCGGAAGCGGGGCTGAGTTCCAGTTCGAGGATGCCCTCGTTGCGCGCGCGCATCAGCGCGAGCAGACGGTGTGAAGGGATCTTGCTGATCGGTTCGACATGATCGAAGTAGTCGCGGAACTTCGCGCCTTCGTTCTCCTTGCCTTCAACGAGCTTCGCGCGGATCTGTCCCTGCGCCCACAACCAGTCGCGCAACTCGCCGACCAGGTGGGCGTCTTCGGCAATCGACTCCATCAGGATCGCGCGGGCACCGTCGAGTGCCGCGCGCACGTCGGCGATGCCTTTCTCCGCATCGACAAACGATTCGGCGAACGCTTCCGGCGCTTGCGTCGGATCCTCGCGCAGGCCGAGCGCGAGCGGCTCGAGTCCGGCTTCGCGGGCAATCTGCGCCTTGGTGCGGCGCTTGGGCTTGTATGGCAGATACAGATCCTCCAGCCGCGCCTTGGTATCGGCGTTGAGGAGCTCGTTCTTCAACACATCGTTGAGCTTGCCCTGTTCCTCGACGCTGGCGAGGATCGCCGCACGGCGTTCTTCGAGCTCACGCAGATATCGCAGGCGCTCTTCCAGCAGGCGCAGCTGGGTATCGTCGAGGCCGCCGGTGGCTTCCTTGCGGTAGCGTGCGATGAACGGCACCGTGGCGCCGCCGTCGAGTAGATCCACCGCCGCCTGTACCTGGTCGGTTTTCGCAGCGATGTCCTGGGCAATGCGTTGTTCGATACTGAGCATGAGTTGCGGTCGATTCCTGGCAACGACGCGAAGCGCCGGGTGAGATGATCAAGCCGTTGATCATACCAAGCGGTTCCGTGGACGGATGCGATCGGCGCACATGAAAACGGCGCCAGAGCATGGCCCTGGCGCCGTCGTGTTCAGCTCTGAATCAGGCGCTGAACGAGCTGTTGCTTCCGCTCGAGGTTTGCGTCGAAACGAACTCGCTGGCGCGACCATTCAGCACCAGGGTGCCGGCGATGAGGTCGTGCAGGCCCTGCTTGCGCTTGGTCCAGGCAGCCATCAGAAAGCCGATGCAGAAGATCAGGGCGCTTATGTATTTTGCCGGGTAGCGACCCAGCGCACGCGGAAAGCTGATCCGTCGGCCCTGCATGTCGGTGACCCGGATACCCAGTGCGAGTTTGCCCACCGTCGCCTGCCAGGCCGAGCTTTCGCAGATCGCAAAATACAGCCAGGTGATGACGGCGATGATCAGCATCGCCGGCAGCATCGTGCTGTAGAACTGGCCGAACGCGGCAAGCATCACCTGGGGGTCGCCCGGTGAGGCCAGTTGTGCCTGTTTCATCGCCGCTTCAGCGGCGTCGCCGCCCATTACCTTCTGAATGAGCATGCTGGGGATGTACAGAACAATGGCATCGAGAATGTAGGCGGCCACTCGCTTCCAGAAGCCCGCATAGTCTTCCAGCACGGCCGAGATGATTGGCGCTGGCGGCATGCCGACCGCGGCGGCCGGCGGTGCGCTCGCCACTGCATCGGGAAACAGCACCGACAGCGGTTGCCAGTCGGCGAGGCCTTCGTACCAGGCCAGGTCCTCACGGCTTACCTGGCCACTACGCAGCCACTGGCGCACATCGTCTTCCTTGTACGGGCCATGTCGTTCACCGTTGCGACCGATCCAGATTTCCATCGTGCACTCCCCGGGCTGCTCAAAGTGCGCATGATGCCATGAGCAGGCCGGCCAGGACGGTGTGGGACAAGAGGCATCGCCGCGGCCATGCGTCGCTGGCACCTTCGTGCGCAGGGCACCTGATGCCGCTGGGGAATCAGGCGGCGTCGCGACGCTTCAGATGCACCAGCAGCAGCGAAATCGCCGCCGGCGTGACGCCACTGACGCGCGCGGCCTGGCCAATCGTCGCCGGCAGCGTGCGTTTGAGCTTGAGCAGCACTTCGGAGGACAGCCCGCGCACCTTGTCATAGTCGAAGCTGGCAGGGATCGTGGTGTGCTCGTGGCGGCGCTGACGCTCGATTTCTTCGCGCTGGCGTTCGAGGTAGCCGGCGTATTTGACCTGCACTTCGACCTGTGCGGCGACGTCCTCGCGTTCGACGGCAGGACCGAGCTCGGCGACCGTGGCGAGCTTCGCGTAGTCGAGCTCAGGCCGGCGCAGCAGATCCAGCGCGCTGGTTTCGCGGCTGACGGCAATGCCGAGCTGGCGCTCGATCGCCGCACCCAGGGCATTGTTTGGTGCGGCCCACAACGTGCCAAGGCGCTGCATTTCGCGCTCGACCGCCTCGCGCTTGATACACAGGGCATCGAAGCGCGCCTGCGGTACCACGCCCAGTTGATGGCCGGTCTCGCTGAGGCGCAGGTCGGCATTGTCCTCGCGCAGATGCAGCCGGTATTCCGCGCGCGAGGTAAACATGCGGTAGGGCTCGATCGTGCCGTTGCTGGTCAGGTCGTCGATCAGCACACCCACATACGCCTCGTCGCGGCGCGGGAACCACGGCGCCTTGCCCTGGGTTGCCAGTGCGGCGTTCAGACCGGCGATCAGGCCCTGCGCGGCGGCTTCCTCATAGCCCGTCGTACCGTTGATCTGGCCGGCGAAATACAGACCGTCGATGGCCTTCGTTTCCAGCCACGGGTTGAGCCCGCGCGGATCGAAATAGTCGTACTCGATCGCATAGCCAGGGCGCGTGATGTGGGCGTGCTCGAAACCCTTGATCGAGCGCACCAGCGCCAGTTGCACGTCATAGGGCAGCGACGTGGAGATGCCGTTCGGGTAAATCTCGAGCGTGTCCAGGCCTTCCGGTTCGATGAAGATCTGGTGTGAGGATTTTTCGGAGAAACGCACCACCTTGTCTTCGATCGATGGGCAGTAGCGCGGACCGACACCTTCGATCTGGCCGGTGTACAGCGGTGAGCGATCTAGCGCGCCGCGGATGATTTCGTGCGTCTGCTCGCTGGTATGGGTGATCCAGCAGCTGACCTGGCGCGGATGTTCGTCGCGCGTGCCGAGGTACGAAAACACGGGCGCCGGACTGTCGCCGGGCTGTTCTTCCAGCCCCGTGAAGTCGATGCTGCGCAGATCGATGCGTGGTGGCGTGCCGGTCTTCAGTCGATCGGCGGCGATCGGAAGCTCGCGCAGCTTGGCGGCAAGCGCGCTGGCGGGCGGGTCGCCGGCGCGCCCACCGGCGTATTGTGCGGGGCCGATGTGAATCTTGCCGGCGAGGAAGGTGCCGGCGGTGAGCACCACCGTCTTTGCGGCGAACGACAGGCCCATCTGAGTGACCACGCCAGTGACGCGGCCGTTCTCGATCAGCAGATCGTCGACTGCCTGCTGGAAGATCTGCAGGTTCGGCTGGGTTTCCACCAAGTGGCGAATCGCCGCCTTGTAGAGCCCACGGTCAGCTTGGCAGCGGGTGGCGCGCACGGCGGGCCCTTTCGAGGCGTTCAGCGTGCGCCACTGGATGCCGGCACGGTCGGCGGCGTGCGCCATGGCACCGCCGAGTGCGTCGATCTCCTTGACCAGGTGACCCTTGCCGATGCCGCCAATCGCCGGATTGCAGCTCATCTGGCCGATCGTCTCGATGCTGTGGCTGAGCAGCAGAGTGCGTGCACCCGTACGCGCCGCGGCCAGTGCGGCCTCGGTGCCGGCGTGGCCGCCGCCAATCACGATGACGTCGTAGTGGGTCGGGTGGAGCATCTAACTGCCCTGGAAAGGGTAAAAAGTGACGAAACAGGTCGCTATGGTAACGCGATCAACGCCTTGCGGCCGCAATGCACAACGTGGCATGTTTCCTGCTTGCTAAATCCCAGCACTTTCACAGGCAGACGCTGCGCGATACGCGCGCTGAGATCGAACGGACAGGGGTTCGATTGTGTACTGGGAAAGGAAGCAAGACGGCACCTCTCGGGGTGCCGTCGTCTTTTGGGGCTGCAAATCAAGCGCTGGAGCCAAAAAGACAAAACCCCGCAGGTTCAGTGCGGGGTTTTGTGCTGATAGATCTGGCGCCAGGCGGTCTCAGGAACAGGGGGAATCCAGGATGACCGTGTTGCCGGGCGCCAGAAACCGAAGGTCTTGGCAATGTCAGACAGCGTTGCTGTCGGAGAGCTTGGTGTGCATAGTTATCTCTCACGCGTGAACAAAGGGTGACTGAGAGGTAAATTTGTGTCGGCTCGCGGCAGCAGCTGACCCGCAGCGTCAGTCACGCGGAAAGCCATGCCACACAATTGTGACGCTCCTCACACATTGGCATGGCCATTGCTTTGTCTGGCTACCAACTGGTTATCAGTCAAAGGGGGTGTGACATGGACATGAATTTCAATTTCGAGCCGGTCTATCCGCGTCACGATCTGATGGTTGAACTGGGTCAGGTCGAGATGGCGATGGACAGCTTGAGCGAAAGCGACGACACCGAACGCGGTGTGCTGCAGCCGGATCTGGAGTCGCGCATGAACAGCCTGCTCGAGGCGCTGGATCATTTGGCCATCTAAAGCATCGCGCTGTATGCGTGGTGACGACACCATGCACACCCAGGTTGCCTTTCATTGCAACGGCCGCACGAGAGCGATTCGGTCGATGACTGGAACCCGTCCAAAGTTTTCGGGTGGCTCTCCTCGAGCCGCTGTGGCCGCCATGCGGTAGTGCATGGCTTGCACCTTCACCGGTGCGCCGCCTGATAGGGGGTCAGGTCAAGTCTTGCGCATGCCGCATGGCGACCACAGCAGCTCAATCGTACGTCTGTCGTCAGTTAGAGCCGCGTCTGCTTGCCGGGATCTGTGTGCAAACAGGTCCCGACCTGGTCACTGGAAAGCCTCTCTAGTGATTGAGCACGCTGTCGACGATTTCAGTCAGGTTGCGCGAAAGGCCGGCGTGCGCCGCCAGTTCGGTAATGGCCGCACGGGCTGCCGCACGGCGTTGCGGCTCCAGCCGCTGCCAGCCGTTGAACGCGGTGGCCAATCGTGCAGCAAGCTGCGGGTTCAATGCATCGAGCGTCACCAGCCGTTCGGCGAGGAATCGGTAACCGGCACCGTCGAGTCGATGGAAACCGCTGGCATTGCCGCGCACGAAGGCGCCGAGCAAGGCTTGCACCCGGTTAGGATTTTTCAGGGTGAACGCCGGGTCGCTTTCCAACGCAAGTACGCGATCCAGCGCGGCATCGTCCGGTACCTGTGCCTGTACGGCAAACCACTTGTCCAACGCCAACGCATTGTCGGCGTAGCGCTCGCGAAAGTAGAGCAACGCCGGTGCCGCCTCGGGCGCGTTGCCGCGTAGCAGCACGGCGAGTGCGGCAAGCCGGTCGGTCATGCCGGGAGCGTCATCGTATTGGGATGCCGCCAGCAGGCGCGTACCGGCGCCGTCGATCAACGCCAGCAATTCCAGCACGCGGCGTTTCAGTCGGCGTCGCGCCTGGCTGACAGCATCGAGTTCCGCGTTGGTGTGGGCGGCCAGCTCCTGATAGCGCTGGCGCAGCGCTTCTGCGCCGAGCCGCTCGGCCAGCCTCCGCTGCAGGCTTTGGCGAAGTGCATGGATGTGCTGCGGATCGACCGCCTTCTCGCGCTCGGCCAATTCAACTTCACCCGGCGGCGTCAATAGATCGGCCAGCAGCGCGTCGTCGATGGCGTTGTTGTTGAACAACAGCGCAAGCGCTTCGTACCAGGCCTGCAAGGCGTCAGTCGCTGCACCGTCGCGCAAATTCTCGTAGGCACGCGCAGCAAGTTGCTGGCCGGCCTCCCAGCGATTGAAGCCGTCAGCGTCATGGCCCAGCAGCAGCGCCAGTTCTTGCGGGGTGTAGTCGCATTCCAGGATCACCGGAGCGGAAAACCCCCGCAGCAATGACGGGACCGGTGCACTGGGGATGCCGGTGAAGACGAAGCTCTGCTCGGCGCGAGTCAGAACGATGACTCGTTCGTTTTCAGGTTCGGACGTCTGGCCGTCCATATGCAGTGCAAGCATATTGCCGTCGCGCGCAAACAGTGCCAGTTTGACCGGGATCGGCAACGGCGGCGCGGGTTCATGGTCTGCACCGGTCTGGATGTGCTGGGCTAGCGTAAGCGTGTATTCGTGCCGTGCCGCATCGTAATGGCCACGCGCCTTCAGTCGCGGTGTGCCGGCTTGTGCGTACCAGGCCAGATAGGGGGTCAGGTCGATCCCGTTCGCGTCGCCCAGCGCCGAGAGAAAATCCTCCAGCGCCGCGGCGCGGCCGTCGTTGCGTTCGAAGTAGAGATCCATGCCGCGACGAAAGCCGTCCTTGCCAAGCCGTCCGGCCAGCATACGCACCAGTTCGGAGCCTTTCTCGTACACCGTTGCGGTATAGAAGTTGTTGATTTCGCTGTACTGCGCCGGCCGTACCGGGTGCGCCAGTGGGCCGGCGTCTTCGGGAAACTGGGCGCGCCGCAGCAGCGCGACATCTTCGATGCGTTTCAGCGGCGCCGAGTTCATGTCGGCCGAGAAGCTCTGCTCGCGGAACACCGTGAGCCCTTCCTTCAGCGACAGCTGGAACCAGTCGCGACAGGTCACCCGGTTGCCGCTCCAGTTGTGGAAATACTCGTGGGCGACTACGGCCTCGACATGACGGTACTCATCGTCGGTGGTGCTGTCCGGGTCGGCCAGCAGGCACTTCGCGTTGAAAATATTGAGACCCTTGTTCTCCATCGCGCCCATGTTGAAATCGTGGGTGGCGACGACGTGAAACACGTCCAGGTCGTAGTTGCGACCGAAAGCCTGCTCGTCCCAGCGCATCGAGCGTTCCAGCGCATCCATCGCATAGTCGCAGCGGCCAATCGCATCGGCTTCGGCCCAGATGTTCAGGGTGACGGCGCGACCGTCGGCGGTGACGTAGTCGTGCATGATTTTTTCCAGCCGGCCAGCAACCAGCGCGAACAGATAGCTCGGCTTCGGATGCGGATCGACGAAGCGCGCCCAGTGGCGGCCGCCTTCCAGCTCACCCGCGTCGTCGGGATTGCCACCGGCCAGCAGCACCGGAAAACGCGCGCGGTCGGCGCGCAGGGTGACGGTGTAGCGAGACTGCACGTCAGGGCGATCGGGAAAGAACGTGATGTGGCGAAAGCCCTCGGCCTCGCACTGGGTCAACAGAAAGCCAGCCTCACGCGAACCGGAAAGGTACAAGCCTTCCAGTGCGGTATTCACGGCCGGCCGCAGCCGCACGCGCGTCTCCAGGATGCTGCCGTCCTGGACGTCATGGACTTCCAGCACGCGATTGGCGTAGCGATAGGCGGTCGCTGGAAGCGGCTGGCCATCCAGCTTGATCGACAGCAGCTCGAGGTTCTCCCCGTCCAGTCGCAGCGGCAGGTTTTGCGTCGGATCGCGCCGCAACAGCAGGCGCGCGGAAAGCTCGGTGGCGTCGATGCCGAGATCGAAATCCAGTTCGACCGTTTCGACCCGCCAGGCGGGCGCACGATAGTCGCTGAGACGAATCAACGCGGTTTGCTCAGGGGATACGTTCATGCGACCAGCTGATGTATGGGGAGGGATCACGCTAACATGTAACGCTTTAACGGCAGGATAAATCAATGACGCGATATGCCGCCGAAAACGCCCGGTTGGGCGAGCAGGAAATCGTGGTGCTGACGGATCACGCGGATAACCGGCGATTGCGCGTTGCGCGCCATGGTGCCGCACTGCTCAGCTACCAAGTGACGTTCGGCGGGGTGGTACAAGACCTCGCCGACGGTTATCGCGATGCGGCCGAAGTGACCACCCGTCCCGGTTCGCGTTTTGCGATCATGGTGCCGTTCGCCGGGCGCATTGCCGATGCGCGCTACACGTTCGATGGCGAGCCGCAGGATCTGCAGCCAGGGGTTGTCGGTGCCAAGCGGGCCAGTCGGCATGGCTTTGTGCGCGACGCGGCATTCGACGTCACCGCGTTGAGCGCGGACGAGAACGGCGCGCAGGTGACACTGACCACGACCGCGATCCGGCCGCAGCCCGGCTATCCGCATGCCATCGACCTCAGCGTCACGTTCACGCTGGACGCTGGCGGTATCACGCTGGAAGCATCGATGCGCAATGTGGGCGACAGCGTGGCGCCGTGTTTCTTCGGCTGGCATCCGTACTTCCGGCTGGCCGCGAGCTTGGTCGATGGCTGGCAATTGCAGATCCCGGCACAGACACTGATCCGCTCCGGTGCCGATCTCATCGCGTTGTCCGGCGCGGCCGCGTACGTGCCGCTGGATGATGCGCCGGCGCTCGATTTTCGCGAGCCGCGGCTGCTCGGCGACAGTGTTCTCGATCACGAGTACACCGACCTGCATGCCGAAGCGGATGGCCGCATTCGCACCCGTCTGCGCGATCCAGCCAGCGGACTGGGCATTGCCGTGTGGCAGGAAAGCGGCGTGATGCATGCGTTCACCGCCGATACGGCGAGCCGCGATGCGCGGCGCGCGGTCGCGCTGGAGCCGATGGAGTGCATGGCCGATGCATTCAACCGACCGGAATGTGCGCAAGCGATTCGTTTGCTGCCGGGCGCCGAGCGTCGCTTCCGCTGCGGTGTGGAGGTCGTGTCATGAGTACGCTTTTGACCCCAGCCACATCGACCACGGTTAGCTTGCCCACGCTCGAACAGATTCGCGATGCCGCTGCACGCATCGCACCCTTTGCACACGTGACGCCGGTGCTGCTCAGCGCGGCGCTGGACGCGTTGAGCGGTGCCGAGCTGCATTTCAAATGCGAGAACCTGCAACGTGGCGGCGCGTTCAAATTCCGCGGTGCCTGCAATGCGGTGTGGGCGCTGTCCGATGCGCAGGCAGCGCACGGCGTGGTCACGCATTCCTCTGGCAACCACGGCAACGCACTGGCACTGGCGGCCGCCACCCGCGGCATCGCCGCACACGTCGTGGTGCCGGAAGGTGCGGTGCGCGCGAAGGTTGAGGCGATCGAGCGC
>JBAPPP010000628.1:0-3168 GCA_049280175.1 Rhodanobacter sp. | reverse complement strand
GTCATCCCTGCGAAGGCAGGGATCCAGGGCCTCAAGGTCTTGATGAGCAAGGGCACTGGGTTGACCAGCTTCGCTGTTGAAAAGCGCTACTGCCTTCGCAGGAATGACGAGCCGGGTAACAGGGTATTCGAGGTCCCCTGAAGCGCTTGCTTTTTCACCGGTGCCGATGACGCCGACGCCGAGTAAAGTACGCAGGTCGCCCTTCGTTCCCGTCGAGGACACCTTGAAATACCTGCTAATGGTCTATAACGACGACAGCCTGCTGAACGCCTTGTCGGCAGGCGAGTTCGATACGCGTATGTGCCGCTGCATCAAGCATGCCGACGAGCTGCGCGAGCAAGGGCAGCTGCTCGACACGCAACAGCTGGAGGCACCCGCTACGGCCAAGACGGTGCGCATGCGCAACGGTGGCGTGACGGTGGTCGACGGGCCGTTTGCCGAGACCAAGGAATACCTAGGCGGCTTCAACCTGATCGAGGCGGCGGACATGGACGAGGCGATCCGGATCGCCGCGGAATTCCCGTGGACGCGCACCGGCTCTGTGGAGATCCGTCCCGTGCGCGACTTCGATGCCGTACGGCGCCGTGTCGGCGCCTGATTTCGTGCATCGCCGCTTTCCAATCGGCCGCGTACGCGCAACCATGGCAACCCGATCCGAACAGTGATGGCGCATGAGCAGTTTTGACGATGATTTTGATTCCGAGCGCGACTTCGACGATCCCGAAGAGGATTCGCTAGAGGCACGGGTCTGGCAGCTGCTGCTGCTGATCAATCCGGGTGATGAAGAGACCGCACTGCAGCAGTTCACGGACTATCGGGAGGCGGTGGCCGATGTCGAAGCCGACGAGATCGAGCCGATCGACGTGATCGGTCGGGTGATCGACTGGCGCTCCGGCTTTATCGTGGACGCGCATGACCTGCGTTCGCTGGTGCAGGCAATCAACGAGTTGTCCTCACGCTGGAACCTGTCGATCGACTGGGATGGCGACCCCGACGATGACGAGTTCTTCGACGATATGGACGCGGCCGCACTGTTCTCCATCGCGTATGACCGCCTGGCCGAATTCGGCTACACATTGTGGGCGTGGGAAACCGACGGCGACAGCTATGCGGGCTGGATGACGCTTACCCGCGATGCCGAGCCGCTGCGCGAACTGGCCACAGCGTTGGGCATCAATCTGCGGCTCGGCAGTGAAGTGAGCTGAGACGAACAACCTGCGTGATGCCGGCAACTTGGCGGTTGGCCCCCATGGATCTTCAGGAGCGTGAATGATGCATCTTCCTTCGCATCGCCGGATGCGCGGTTTGCGGCTGTTGCGTGGCATGGTGCTGCTGTTGGCGCTCGCGCTGCTCGCCGCCTGTGCCCACGCCCCCGAACATAATCCGCTGGCGACCTGGGTGCCGTCACCCAACTTCGATGCGCGCCGGCCGCAGCTGATCGTGCTGCATTTCACCGAACAGACATCGGTGCAGCAAAGCCTGGATACGCTGCGCACAGGCAACAGCGAAGGGCCGGTGAGTGCGCACTATCTGATTGGCAGCGACGGGCACATCTATCAGTTGGTCGCCGATGCCCAGCGCGCCTGGCATGCGGGGGTAGGGCGCTGGGGCACGATCACCGAAGTGAACTCGGCCTCCATCGGCATCGAACTGGCCAATGACGGGCACTCACCTTTCGCAGCCGCCCAGATCGACAGCCTGTTGCGCCTGCTTGCCGATCTCACCACTCGGTTGCGCATCCCGCGCACGCAGATCGTCGGTCACGAGGATTTTGCGCCTACGCGCAGGAACGATCCGGGCGCGCTGTTTCCGTGGAAGCAGTTGGCCGATGCCGGTTTCGGGCTATGGCCAGAAGGTACGCTGGTCGATCCGCCCGCCGGTTTCGATCCGTGGATGGCGCTGGGCGAGATCGGCTATCCGCTGGATGACCGCGCCGCCGCCGTACACGCGTTCCATCATCACTACCGTGGTATCGACAGCGACACGCTCGACGCTCAGGACTTGCCGATTCTCTATGCGCTGACCCGCAGGATCGAACGGGTCGATCCATGACTCAAGTCGGCTGCCACAGACGATGACTTGAACCGCAAGCTGTCCGCAACCATGGTTGTCGTCATCAGATTCCATCCCTTCCGGAGCGTCACACCATGCATGCCTTGATGTTTGAAAAATTCGGTGGCCCCGAAGTGTTGCAGTGGGCCGAGCAGCCCGATCCGGTCCCCGCTGCCGGCCAGGCACTGGTGCGCATGCACAGCGTCGGTCTGAATTTTGCGGACGTCTACCGTCGCAACGGCAACTATCATTTGAGTGGGACGGCGCCGTGGATCCTCGGCTACGAAGGGGCGGGGACGATCGAGCAGCCGGCTGCGGACGACAGGCCGGGTTCGATCCGGGCATTTCCGGTCGGCACGCGGGTCGGTTTTGCCGATATGCCGCATGCGAACGCAGAGCTCGTCGCGGTGGATCTCGACAAGCTGATTCCGTTGCCCGACGACATCACGTTCGACACCGCGGCGGCGACCTTGCTGCAGGGTCTGACCGCGCAGTATCTGGTGACCGACAGCTATCACGTACGGCGCGGCGATGTGGCGGTGGTGCATGCGGCGGCCGGTGGTGTGGGTCTCTTGCTGGTGCAGATGTTGAAAGCGTTGGGTGCGACGGTATTGGGTGTGGCGTCCAGCGCAACGAAACGCGCTGCCGTGTTGGCCGCTGGCGCGGAGGCGGCGGTCGGTTATGACGAGCTTGTCGCGCAGACCCGGCAACTGACCGCCGGCCGTGGCGCCGACGTCGTCTACGATTCGGTCGGCCGCACGCTCGGTGACAGTCTGGCAGCCGCGCGCATCGGCGGCACGGTGGTGTTTTACGGCATGGCCGCCGGCGATCCCGATCCGGTCGATCCGCGCCTGCTGATGGACCGCTCGCTGACACTGACCGGTGGCGATCTGTGGAACGTGCTGACCAGCGCGACGATCCGTCGCGAACGCGCTGCTGCGTTATTTGCGCAGATTCGCGCCGGTCAGCTGCAGCCGAATATTGCCGCCCGCTTCCCGCTCAGCGAGGGCGGAAGGGCGCATGCCTATCTGGAAAGCCGAGAAGCGATCGGCAAGGTATTGCTGACGCTGTGAGCGCCCATGCAACGGGGGATTTGCTCCTCCCCCTGCTTGCAGG
>JBAPPP010000627.1:0-2579 GCA_049280175.1 Rhodanobacter sp. | reverse complement strand
TCGCCTCTGCTTAGAATGCGGCCGCCAAAGACCGTTTCGTAGAATTGAAGCGATCGGTCGATGTCGGCTACCGTCAGGAAATGCGCGACGGTGATCCCCTCTCTCGGGGGCATCTCATATCTCTTCTGATCGATTTGCACGCTGTTCATTGACCACCTCGATTTCGATCCAGTGCTCATTTACGCCGTTCGCGACGGTCCCAATCGCTGCGGTCGAAGGAGCCTGCGAATGCCAGGTCCCGTCTTTGAAGTGCTTGCCGGTTTACGCCGCATTATTTGGGAGCAGAGCGCGCTGTACTCATTCTGCCCCTGGGACTAGAGACTATCTAGTTGGATCGCGTTCAAAGTTCAATAAACGCGAATGAGTTTCCTATTCACGAATTCACTGATCCCGAGATAGGAGAGCTCACGACCATAGCCGGAATTCTTTACTCCTCCAAAGGGCAGTTCAGGAGCCGTCCACGTCGCCTGATTGATAAAAACCATGCCCGTATCGATCTGACGCGCGATGCGCTTTCCGCGCTCAATATCCTTCGTGATCACTGAACCGCCAAGGCCGAAGGGCGAGTCATTGGCGAGCTTTACGGCCTCAGCCTCGTCTTTGACGCGGAATATAAGCGCCACAGGCGCAAAGAACTCCTGGTAGTAGGCCGGATTGCCCGGCTTGAGATCTGTCAGGATGGTAGGTTCCAAGAAGTAGCCTGGTCGGTCAATACGCTTTCCGCCGAGTAGCACCTTCGCCCCACCACCAGTTGCCTCATTGATCTGCTTTTGAACAAGGTCGAGCGCACCTGCCGTGCATAGTGGCCCATTGGTCGTCTTTTCATCCATCGGATCGCCAGACACCAAGCTCTCGAACTCCTTCTTGAAGCGAGCGAGAAACGCGTCGGCAATTTTCTCGTGGAGGATGAAGCGCTTTGCGGCGATGCAGCATTCGCCGGTGTTATTCATGCGCCCCCACACGCCCCATTTTACGGCGGTATCAAGGTCTGCATCATCCAGTACGATGAAGGCATCGCTTCCACCTAACTCCAATGTGCTCTTCTTCATAGCTTGCCCGGCTTCGGCCGCTACAGCCGACCCGGCGCGTTCGCTGCCCGTAAGAGCAACGCCTTTGATGCGCTTGTCGGCGATGGCCACAGCCGCCTGCTCGTTCGTGAGGAAGACGTTGGTATAGACCCCAGTTGGGGCTCCTGCATCTAGCAACAGCCTTTCAAAGGCTAATGCGCACTGGGGGACGTTTGGCGCATGCTTGACGATCAGCGTGTTGCCTACCATCAGATTGGGGCCTGCAACACGCGCGAGCTGGTAGTAGGGAAAGTTCCATGGCTCGATGCAAAACAGGACGCCCAGTGGAGCGCTCTCAACGAAGCCCTCACCCTCAACTACGTCCAGTCTCTTAGGTGCAAGGAACTTCTCCGCATTGTCGGCGAAGTAATCTAAAATATCGGCGCTAAGATCGACCTCTCCCTGCGCCTCGCGAAACAGCTTGCCCATCTCAAGTGTGATTGGCTTTGCAAATTCGTCGCGCTTCTCGCGCATAATCGACGCTGCTTTTTTTACGATCGCCTTACGATCCGCGAGCGACCTCAGGCTCCAGTCTTGTTCAAAGCATCGATTGGCCTGCGCGATGCTGGCCTCCAGTTGCTCATCGGTATGTGTCGGAAAGCTTTTCACCAATTCTTCGGTGTTTGGATTGATTGTCTGGTATTCCATTAGAAAACACCTCTCATTTGATTTTGTCGGCAATGGCGGCGACGCCAGCTACGGCGCAAACCTCGTCTCTGTTGCCACCGGGCGCGCCGCCGACACCGAGCCCGGCCACGATTTCCGAACCGCGCTTGATGCCGACTCCACCGGGAACCGCAAGGATGTCCGGCAGATCCGTGAGAGCCGGCCCCGCACCGTTCGGCGCCTTGGCGAGTAGCGTCACGAAGTCGCTCGTCCGATCAAAGTGGAAGATCGGCCCCATCGACACAACGGTGTAAGCCTTGCGGAAAGACGAGTCTTTGGTGTGGACTGTTGCGTGATCACCGCGGAGTTGCACGGTGACCAAGCCGGCGGTGTCCACCACGACGGCGCTTACCGCGTACCCATGCGTCGCGCATGATTTGACCGCTGTCTGGGCCGCTTCGAGCGCCAGATCCATGGGCAGGGTATAGCCACTTATATTGACCTGTGCAAAGGCTGGCGAGGCCAGGCTTAGCGAAGCGGCGGAGAACGCCGCGAAGGAAAGGAGTTGCATCTTCATTTTCATTTTCATTTTCATTTTCAGAGTCCTCACTGATGGAAAGGAGCGTTACTACGCGCATCGTCTTCCGCGGTCATGTAATCAAGCCCAAGTGGCCCGATGGCCGTCACCTGGGTGACGTACTCGCTGGATTTCGCCCAATGGAAGTGGGCCGCATTGCCTGGAAGAACGAGGGCGCTACCCGGCGGGTACGCTTGTAGCTTGTCCGCGTCGAGTTGATCACCCGGGCCGATATAGAAAACGCCGGATATCACTGTGTAGACGCGATCTTCCGAATGACGGTATGGCATCATCTTTGTGCCGTGGGGTAGTTTCACCCTGATCGTATT
>JBAPPP010000626.1:0-5453 GCA_049280175.1 Rhodanobacter sp. | reverse complement strand
CGCTACAATAGCGGTTTTTACGCATCCGTCCCTGGAGCTTCCATGGCTGTCAGTCTCAATCCGCTTGATCTCTATGATGTCCGCTCGCTGCTCACCGATGAGGAGCGCATGGTGCAGGACACCGTGGGGCGCTTTGTCGATGAACGTGTGCTGCCGATCATCGGCGATTGTTTCGACCAGGCGCGCTTCCCGCAGGAGCTGATCCCCGAGATCGCCAGCCTCGGCCTGCTCGGCGCGACGATTCCAGAGCAATACGGCGGCGCCGGCATGAATGCCGTGAGCTACGGCCTGATCTGCCAGGAGCTGGAGCGCGGCGATTCGGGCCTGCGCAGCTTCGCATCGGTGCAGAGCTCGCTGTGCATGTATCCGATCTATGCCTACGGCAGCGAAGAACAGAAGCAAGCCTACCTGCCGAAGATGGCGGCCGGCGAGATCATCGGCTGCTTTGGCCTGACCGAACCGCACGGCGGCTCTGATCCGGCCAATATGAAAACCCACGCCAAGAAGGACGGCGGCGACTGGGTGATCAACGGCGCCAAGATGTGGATCACCAATGGCAACCTGGCGCACATCGCGATTGTGTGGGCGCAGACCGAGGACGGCATCCAGGGCTTCATCGTGCCGACCGACACGGCCGGCTTCAAGGCGCAGGAAATCCATAAGAAGATGAGCCTGCGCGCATCGGTGACCTCGGCGTTGTTCTTCGACAGCGTGCGCGTGCCGGACAGTGCGCGGCTGCCGAACGTGAAGGGTCTGAAGGGCCCGCTGGGCTGCCTCACGCAGGCACGCTACGGGATCACCTGGGGACCGATCGGCGCGGCGCAGGCGTGTCTGAAGGAAGTGCTGGACTACACGAGGGAGCGCGTCCTGTTCGACCGCCCGCTGGCTGCCAATCAGGCGGTGCAGCTGAAGCTGGCTGATATGGCCCGCCGGATCACCCTGGCGCAGATGCTGTGTCTGCAACTCGGTCGCCTGAAGGATGCCGGCAAGATGCAGCCGACTCAGGTATCGCTGGCGAAGTGGAACAACTGCCGCATGGCGATCGATATCGCGCGCGAGTGCCGCGACATCCTCGGCGGCGCCGGCATCACCACTGAGCATGGCGCGATCCGTCATGCGCTGAACCTGGAATCGGTCATCACCTATGAAGGCACCGAGACCGTGCATCAGCTGGTGGTGGGGCGCGAGCTGACCGGCATCAACGCATTCTGACGATCTTTCCTTCTCCCTTTGGGAGACAAATCGGCAGGACAGCCGATTTGCACGGCGGAGCCGCCCGAAGGGTGAGGCACACGGAAGCGCCGAATGAAGGTGCCCGAAGGGTAAATTGAAATCCGGTTGGGCGTGGAACTTGCGCGCTGACCGAACCCTCACCCCAGCCCTCTCCCGGTGGGAGAGGGAGCAAAGGAGCCGAGCCTTGTCGATTCCCGATATCCAGATCGAAACCGATCGCCTGATCCTGCGTCCGACCCGGGGCGAGGATTTCGACGCCTATGCCGCCAATATGGCCGACGCCGAGGCCGCGCAATTCATCGGCGGTCAGCAGTCGCGCGCGGCTGCGTGGCGAGGATTCCTCACTATGGCGGGTGCCTGGTCGATTCAGGGCTTTGCGATGTTCTCGGTGATCGAAAAGTCCAGCGGTCAGTGGATCGGCCGGCTCGGACCGTGGCATCCGGTCGACTGGCCCGGCACTGAAGTGGGCTGGGGCCTGGCGCGGGCCGCATGGGGGAAGGGCTATGCGCATGAAGGTTGTGTCGCATCCATCGACTGGGCGTTTGATCATCTGGGCTGGTCGGAGGTGATCCACTCGATCCACCCGGACAACCATGCCTCGCAAGCGCTGGCAAAACGATTGGGCTCGACTTGCCACGGCCCCGGCAAACTGCCCGCGCCGTACGAGAATTCACCCACGGAAATCTGGGGTCAGACACGCGAGCAATGGCGACACCGACGCGCATGATCGATGCCGCGTTGCAGGCCACACTGGCACTGATCGTGCCGGAGTTGCAGCTGACTTGCGACGATCCGTGGTGCCTGATCGGCAGTGCAGCGGCTCAATTGATGGGCGCTGACGTAGCGCTGGCGGACGTAGATGTGCTGGTCAGTCGCGCCGATGCCGAGCGGTTGATCGAACGATGGGCCTCACGACTGGATGATGTGTACGAGCCCACTGGCGCCGAACGCTTTCGCTCGCGCTTTGCGCGATTCCATTTTCCTGGGTTGCCGGTCGAAGTGATGGGTGGTCTGGAACTGAATGGTCACAAGGGATGGCAGATCGTGCGGATTGGCCAGATGGTGCTCGTCGGCGTGAACGGCCTGGCTGTGCCCGTGCCCTCTGTTTCCGAGCAGATCCGGGTGCTCGAATGCTTCGGACGCACCAAGGATAGTCAGCGAGCCGATTTGTTGCGCGCGTTGGCGTGATGCATCGAGGTCCCTTCCTGCGAGGGAGAGGGAAGCGCGGTTGTGCTGGCGCATATCCCGTCGCGCGACCGATAATCCACTGTTTGCCGCGCCACGCGGCCTGTTGCTGAAGAGACACGTTGCCATCATGACTGCCACTCCGTACCCCCTGTCGGCCCGCCACAAGGGCTTCAATCGTGCCGAGATCGTCGATCAGAACTTCACCGAGTTCGTGCAGCTGTGGCAGGGCGAAGTGCACGCCGTGCCGCGCGATGACCAGCCGGTGCTGCCGGGCAGCGCACTGGATGCACGCGGTTTTCGCGAGTTGCTGGAATCGCAGCTGATCTCCCGCCACCTCGACCTGATGGCACGCGTGCTGCGCGTGCAAAACAAAGTGTTCTACACGATCGGTTCCAGCGGCCATGAAGGTAACGCGATGGTGGCGCGGCTGACCCGGCATACCGATCCGGCGTTCCTGCATTACCGCTCCGGCGGCTTCATGGCTGAGCGTTTCCGCAAGCTGCCAGGGATGGATCCCGTGACGGATTCGGCGTTGTCATTTGCTGCCAGCAAAGACGACCCGGCTTCCGGCGGCCGCCACAAGGTGTGGGGCAGCAAGCCGTTGTGGGTGTTGCCGCAGACATCGACGATCGCCTCGCACCTGCCCAAGGCGCTCGGCACCGCGGTGGCGATCGAGCAGGCGCGGCGGATCGGCCATACGTTGCCGATCCCCGACGACAGCATCACGATCTGCTCGTTCGGCGACGCCTCCAGCAACCACGCCACGGCACAGACTGCGTTCAACACGGCAGCGTGGACGGCCTATCAAAAGTTGCCGGCACCGGTACTCTTCGTGTGCGAGGACAACGGCATCGGCATCTCGGTGAAAACACCGACCGACTGGATCGCCAGCAACTTCCAGCAACGTTCCAACCTCGACTATTTCTTCGCCGATGGCCTCGATCTGGCTGAGGGCTACGCACAGGTGCGGGGCGCGGTGGAGCATTGCCGCACGACGCGCAGGCCCACCTTCCTGCATCTCAAGACGACCCGTGTCATGGGCCATGCCGGCACCGATTTCGAGATCGAGTGGCGCAGCATCGAGGAGCTGTTCGCGGTGGAGGCGAGCGATCCGTTGCTGCGCTCGGCGGCGATCGCGCTGGAGTCGGGCCTGTACAGCAAGGATGAGCTGCTGAGTCTCTACGAGACCACGCGCAAGCGTTGCTTCGCTGCCGCCGAGGATGCCGATAGGCGACCGCGCCTGACGTCGTTGGTGGACGTGATGAGGCCGCTCGCGCCGTACACGCCGGCGGCGGTGAAAGCCGAGGCCACGCGTGCCGACTACGCCGAGAAGCGCCTCGCGGTGTTTGGCGGTGAGGCGAAGTTGCCGGAGAACCTCCCGCCACGGCACCTGGCCATTCAGATCAATCAGGCACTGCACGATCTGCTGGCGAAGTATCCGCAGGCGCTGCTGTTCGGCGAGGACGTCGCACAAAAAGGCGGCGTGTATACCGTCACCAAGGGCTTGAACAAGACGTTCAAGGGCAGCCGCGTGTTCAATACCTTGCTGGACGAGACGATGATCCTCGGGCTCGCCCAGGGCTACGCCAACATGGGCATGCTGCCGCTGCCGGAGATCCAGTATCTGGCGTATTTTCACAACGCCTGCGATCAGATCCGCGGCGAGGCAGCGTCGCTGCAGTTCTTCTCTAACGACCAGTACCGCAACCCCATGGTGATGCGAGTCGCATCACTGGGTTACCAGAAGGGATTCGGCGGCCACTTCCACAACGACAACTCGATCACCGCACTGCGCGACATCCCTGGCCTGGTCGTCGGTTGCGCCAGCCGTGGCGACGACGCGGCGACGATGCTTCGCACCATGATGGCGCTGGCGAAAGTGGATGGTCGCGTCTGCGCGTTCCTCGAGCCGATCGCGCTGTACATGACCAAGGATCTGTACGAGGCCGGCGATGGCCAATGGCAGTTCGACTATCCGGCGCTGGATCAGTCAATGACGCTGGGCGAAGGCCGCATTTATAACGAAGATGCGAACGACCTGGTGGTGTTCACGTTCGGCAACGGCGTGCCGATGGCCTTGCGTGCCGCGAAGGAAATCGAGGTGCAGCACGGCTGGAAGGTTCGCGTGGTCGACCTGCGCTGGCTGGCACCGCTCAACAACGCGTTCATCGCCGCGCAGGCAAAGACGGCCAAACGCATCCTGGTGCTGGACGAGGGCCGCAAGAGTGCCGGTGTGGGCGAGGGTGTGATCACTGCAATTGTCGAGGGTGGCTGTGGTGCCACACCGATGCAGCGGGTGGTTGGCGCCGATACGTTCACGCCGCTGGCCGGTGCGGCGTTGCTGGTGTTGCCGGGTGAAGCTGAAGTGGTGGCGGCGGCGCGGGAGCTGGCGGCGCGCTGATCTTTACTCCTCCCCCTGCTTGCCCCGAAGAGGGACTCCCTTCGGTCGCAGGGGAGGTTGGGAGGGGGTGCTTTTGATCTTCGCTTCGGACAAAGAGGGCCCCCACCCCGACCCTCCCCTGCTGGGGAGGGAGCAAAAGCCTAAGCCCACTCAGCTGTCCTTGCGGCGCTTTTCCACGACATGCATGCGTGGAGGATTTGGCATCGTTGGCGTGGTAGCGATTTCGTACAGCACCACCTGGTTGCGGCCGTTGAGCTTGGCGCTATACATCGCCTGGTCGGCGCGTTCGACCAATGACTCCACGTTATCGCCGTCCCTGTGCATGGCGACGCCGATACTGATGCTGAGCAGCAGCGACTCGTCGTTCACCGAAATTTCCAGCCGATGCACGCGTCGGCACAAGCGCGTCGCCACCTGGATCGCCTGATCCGCCACGGTGTTGTCGAGCAAGGCCACGAACTCCTCGCCACCGTAGCGACAGAGCAGGTCGCCAGGCCGCAATTCGTTCGCCAATGCCTTGGCCACCGCGACCAACGCGCGATCGCCGGTGTTGTGGCCCTGGCGATCGTTCAGCAATTTGAAGTGGTCGAGATCGAGAAACAGCATGGCGATCGGTCGCGGCGGACCGATC
>JBAPPP010000625.1:0-2230 GCA_049280175.1 Rhodanobacter sp. | reverse complement strand
CCACAACACAGTGCCCGGGTGGCAGTCGCCATGCAGCCGCAGCTGCCGCACGGGACCGATCGCCGCCTGCCGTGACGCGATGGCGGCATCCAGCCGCTCGGCGGCGGCGCGGTACTTTGCCTGCAGCGAGACCGGCAGCAACGACGAATCGAGCACGGCGCGCATCGGCCGTTGCACCATCGTGTCGCGGTCGAGCCGGTCGCGATGGGCGAACGGCTGGCGCGCGCCGACCACATGCATGCGGGCGATCAGTCGACCCAGCCATTGCAGTTGTTCGACCGATTCCAGCGAGGGCGCGCGGCCGCCGCGGCGCGGTGTCAGTGCGTAGCGAAAGCCGTCGCGCCACAGCAGTGTGTGGCCATCGAACGCGAGTGGCGCGACTACAGGCAGTTCTGCCGCGGCCAGTTCCTGCGCGAACGTGTGCTCCTCGACAATCGCGGCGTCGCTCCATCGACCAGGCCGATAGAACTTCGCGATCACCGGCGGCATGTCTTCCAGCCCGACCTGCCACACACGGTTCTCGTAACTGTTGAGTGCGAGCAGTCGACCGTCAGGCCATAGCCCGCAGGCGCCCACGGCGTCCAGTACCAGATCCGGGCTCAACTTCGCATAGGGAGTCTCGTTGCTCAACGTGGCCCTGCCACGCGCGCCGGCACCACCGCCATCGTGATGCGAGAGATGCAAACCAGTGCGCCCTCCTCGTTTTCGATGCGGATTTCCCACACCTGGGTCGTGCGGCCCAGATGCAGCATGCGGGCGGTGCCCGTCACCATGCCGCTGCGCACGCCGCGTACATGATTGGCGTTGATGTCGAGGCCAACCGCGAGCTCCTTTTCAGGATCGAGCGTGAGCATGGCCGCCGTGCTGCCCAGCGTCTCGGCCAATACTACCGAGGCGCCGCCATGCAACAGACCATAGGGTTGATGAGTGCGATGGTCGACCGGCATGGTGCCCTGCAGCCAGTCGTCGCCGATCGCGCTGATGCGGATGTCCAGCGTCTGCATCATGGTGTTGGCGCTCCAGGCGTTGATCCGCGCCAGGTCGGTAGGCTGTTTCCAGAGGCTCATCGTTGATTCCTGCGTGTCGAGCCCGCATTGTTGTCCGCTCTCATCACCGCGACAATGTCTCTGGTGCCTACCGTCACTCTCAAAATGTCCGGCCGCCAGTTTCCGGTGGCCGCCGGGGAAACCGTGCTGGAAGCGGCGCAGCGCGCGGGCGTTGCGTTGCCGTATTCCTGTCGTGCCGGTGTCTGCGGCAGCTGCAAGGCGACCTTGCTGGAAGGGCTTTGCGAGTATCCGCGCAATCCACCGACCGCGTTGAGCCCCAGTGCACGGGCGCAACATGCGGTGCTGCTGTGTCAGGCAGTACCGGTCAGCGACCTGCTGCTGGAGGCGCGCGAAGTGACCTCGCTGGGGGATATCGCGCGCCGTCAGCTGAATGTGGTGGTCACTGATCGTTGGCGACTGGCGTCGGACGTGATCGGCTTGCGCCTGCTGCCGGACGCCGGCGAGCCCAGGCTCAACTGGCTGCCGGGTCAGTATCTGGACGTATTGCTGGAGGACGGCAAACGACGGCCGTTCTCGATCGCGAATGGCCCGCAGGCCGACGGCATCATCGAACTGCACGTGCGGCACGTCGCTGGCGGCGGCTTTACCTCATGGGTGAATGATACGCTGCAGATCGGCGATCGCCTGCGCATCGAGGGGCCGCTGGGCACGTTCGTACCGCGTGAGGACTCCGAGCGACCGATGCTGTTCATGGCCGGCGGCACCGGCTTTGCGCCGGTGAAGGCGATCGTCGAGCATTTCATCGCGTTGGGTACGCAACGGCCGATGCAGGTCTACTGGGGTGCGCGCAGTGCCTCGGAGATCTATCTGCGCCCGTTGGCCGAACGTTGGGCACGCGAAGTGCCGAACCTGCAATTCCACGCCGTGGTTTCCGATCCGGAACAAGCCGGTGGACTGCGTTGCGGGCTGGTGCACGAAGCGGTGCTGGAGGATCAGCCGGATCTGTCCGGCCATGATCTCTACATGAGCGGGCCGCCGGCGATGATCGATGCTGGGCATCACCTGTTTCTCGATGCCGGCTTGCCGGAGTCGCGGTTGTACTACGACTCGTTCGAGTACGCCCCCGATGTATTGGCGCAGATCCTCGGTTCGCGCGCCGGCATCCACGATCTGTAGAAGCCGGGTTTGGGTGTAGGTTGGGGTGAGCGAAGCGATGCCCAACG
>JBAPPP010000624.1:0-3761 GCA_049280175.1 Rhodanobacter sp. | reverse complement strand
ATGTTGGGCATCGCTGCGCTCACCCCAACCTACAAGTGCGTTGGCGTCCCGCCCCTCATTCCACCTCCTTTCTTGCCCCGAAGAAGGGACTCCCTTCGGTCGCAGGGCAGGGGCGGGGGGTGCTCTTCGCCGGAAGATCAAGAGCGTCACCCCCTCCCAGCCTCCCCCTGCAAGCAGAGGGAGGAGCAAAGCAGCCGGTTTCTCTCGGAGAACCGGCCAGGTTCAATCAGGCGAGGTTGCCGGCCGCAAACTCCCAGTTCACCAGGTTCCAGAACGCTTCCACATACTTCGGGCGGGCGTTGCGGTAGTCGATGTAATAGGCGTGCTCCCACACATCGGTGGTGAACAGCGGTTTGTCGCTGCCGGTGATCGGGGTGGCTGCGTTGGACGTGTTGACGATGCCGAGCGAACCGTCTGGACGCTGCACTAGCCAGGTCCAGCCCGAACCGAAATTGCCGGCCGCCGACTTGCTGAACTCTTCCTTGAACTTGTCGAACGAGCCGAATGCCTTGCTGATCGCGTCAGCGAGCTTGCCGCTGGGTGCGCCGCCGCCCTTGGGGCTCATCGAGTTCCAGTAGAACGTGTGATTCCACACCTGCGCTGCGTTGTTGAACACGCCACCGGAGGACTTCTTGATGATGTCTTCCAGCGAGGCTTTCTCGAATTCGGTGCCTTCGATCAGCTTGTTGAGGTTGGTCACATAGGCCTGGTGGTGCTTGCCGTAGTGATATTCCAGCGTTTCAGCGGAAATATGCGGTTCCAGTGCATTTTTTTCGTAAGGAAGCGGGGGAAGTTCGATCGCCATGAGTGGCTCCTTAGCGGTGGCTGGGGGATGCTGGTCGGTGCAGCGGACGGCAGCCGACGGGTGACTGATACAATATCGGTCTATCTGCATTGTAAAGATGAATCACCGAACTATGGACATCAACGAGCGAATCAGGGCAATCCTGGCCGAGCATCCCATCGTGCTTTTCATGAAAGGCACGCCGCAATTCCCGATGTGCGGCTTCTCCAGCCGGGCCGCGCAGGCACTGACCGAAGCGGGTGCCGAATTCCATGCCGTGAATGTGCTGGCCGATCCGCAGGTGCGCGCCGCGCTGCCGCATTTCGCGAACTGGCCGACGTTTCCGCAGCTGTTCATCCAGGGCGAACTGATCGGTGGCTGCGACATCATCGAGGATCTGAAATCCGCCGGTGAGCTGACCCGCATGGCCAGCGACGTGGCGGGGATAGCGCATTGATGACGCTGCCCACCTTTCGATTGCCCGCCGGCTGGGAGCCTGCTGCCGATAGCCTGGCCGACCGGGTCGTACTGGTGACGGGTGCCTATGGCGGCCTCGGCGGTGCGGTGTCGCGCGCAGCGGCCCGTGCCGGCGCCACCGTCGTGATCACCGGCAAACGCAAACGCCAGCTGGAGCAATTGTTCGACGCGATGGTCGCCGAGGGATTGCCCGAGCCGGTGATTCATCCGCTGGATATGGAAGTAGCCACGCCGAAGGAATACGCCGCTCTGGCGGAAGGTCTGGAGCGCGATTTCGGCCGTCTGGATGGCATCGTGCACGCAGCGGCGAGTTTCACCGGGCTGACCCCGATCGCCATGCACAAGCCCGACGACTGGCTGCGCGCGCTGCACGTCAACGTATCCGCGCCGTTCGCGCTGACCCAGGCTTGCATGCCTCTGCTGACCCAGGCGAGCGATAGCGCCGTGGTGTTCGTGCTGGACAATCCCGAGCTGCTGCAGCGTGCGCATTGGGGTGGCTACGGCGTCTCGAAAGCAGCGCTGGAGCGGTTCGTGGCGATCCTGCATGACGAAACCGACAGCAGTCCAATGCGTACCCATGCGGTGCTGCCCGCACCGATGCGTACGGCGTTGCGGCGGCAGGCATACTTTGGTGAAGACATCATGCAGCGACCGTCACCGGATGCCACGGCCGCAGCGATCATTTATCTGCTCAGCGCACAGGCCGCGGCGGCACGTGGCACGGTGTTGGACTTGCGTGCCGACTGAAGCGGGCGCATCGGCCTCGCCGGTGCCGTGGTAAAGGAGTGCGCCGGCTCGCCGGTGCTTTGATGGTCTCGCGGAAGGGGAGTTGAGATGGAAACGCAGATGACCACGTTGTCCGCGGGAATCACATTGTTCCTGATCATGGACCCGTTGGGAAATATCCCGTTCTTCCTGAGCCTGCTCAAGCACGTGCCACCCAAGCGCCGGCGCTTGGTGATGGTGCGTGAGCTGCTGATCGCGCTCGGTGTGTTGCTGGCGTTCCTGTTTGGCGGCCAGCACATTCTCCAGTTGCTGCAACTGAAGCCGGATTCGATCAGCATCGCTGGCGGCATCGTGCTGTTCCTGATCGGCATCCGCATGGTATTTCCGCCCGTCGACGGCGGCGGCATTTTCGGCAAGGCGGGCGAAGGCGAGCCCTTCATCGTGCCGATGGCTATCCCCGGTGTGGCAGGTCCGTCTGCCATGGCGGCATTGCTGTTGCTGACCAACACCCAGCCGCCCGGGCGCACCGCCGACTGGGTCACCGCGCTGCTGCTGGCATGGCTCGCCACGTCGGTCATCCTGCTGAGTGCGACCTATCTTTTCCGCTGGCTCGGCGAAAGCGTGCTGACCGCGCTTGAGCGTGTGATGGGCATGTTGCTGATCGCGCTGTCGGTACAGATGTTCATGGCCGGCGTGGCGTCGTTTCTGCACATGAAAGTTTGAAACTGCGACGTCATCGAAGTTGATATCACCGGCGTAATCGGATGATCGGCCGGTTGTCACATTAGAGCGGCAGGATGGGGAAAATTCGAGGACGCAGTCATGCTCCGCATCGAACAGACCCTTGCTGAACGCCTGCCCTGGCTGGCGCAACATCCCGGAATCCGTCGTCCGATGGCGGGCATGCTCGGGCGCCTGGCCGACGAAGATGGTTTTAACCGCGTGCTGGAACGTGTCGGAGACAGCGAAGGTCTGGACTTCGTCGAACGCGTGCTGGACGTCCTGGGCACCAGTTATCACGTCAATCAGCGTGAGCGCGAGAACATCCCGGTGGATGGCCCGTTGCTGGTGGTCGCGAATCATCCGTTGGGCATGCAGGACGCGCTGGCGTTGTTGCAACTGGTGAGTTCTGTGCGCAGTGATGTGCGCATTCTTGGCAACGACTGGTTGGCGGTGGTTCCGCAGCTGCGCAAGTTGCTATTACCAGTGGATGTATTCGGCAACGGTGCGACGTCGCGTCTACGCGGGATCTATCGCGCTTTGGACAACGGCGAGGCGCTGATCGTGTTTCCCGCGGGCGAAGTGTCGCGCGTGGGTCCCGCTGGCGTGCGCGACGGGCGCTGGTCGGATGGTTTTGCACGGCTGTCTCTGCGCAGCAAGGCACCGGTGTTGCCGGTGCATGTCGCTGCGCGCAATTCGACCATGTTCTACGGCTTGTCGATGCTGGCCAAGCCGCTGAGCACGGCGATGCTGCCGCGCGAAGCGGTAGCGCCGGGCGAGCGTCGTATCGGCTTCAGCATCGGCGCGCTGGTCAGTGCCGAAGAATTGCAGCGACGCAGCGGTGGCTCGTCCGAGCAAGCCGCCAGGTTGATGCGGCGACATGTCTACCGGGTCGGCCGGCATCGTGGTCCGATCTTTGGCGGACAGGCGCCGCTGGCACATCCGGAACCAGCCGAACGCGTCGCCGCTGAACTATTACAGGCCGAAAAGCTGGCCGATCTCAACGATGGCAAGCAGGCATGGTTGTTCAAAGGCGCTCTCGACAGTGCCGTCA